>NZ_LEKE01000056.1:0-217667 GCF_001029585.1 Rhodococcus sp. ARP2
CGCTCACACCCGTAGCGGCGCTGATGTTCCGGTTCAACAACCCGGATGCCCTGCTGGTGCTCCTGATGATCGCAGCAGTGTGGGCGATGATGCGCGCCGTGCAGGACGGTCGCACCCGCTGGCTGGTGTTGGTCGGTATCTTCTGCGGATTCGGTTTCCTGACAAAGCAATTACAGGTCATGTTGGTAGTTCCACCGCTGGCGCTCACCTATCTGATCGCCGGACCGCCGAAACTGGGTAAGCGCGTACTCCAACTGTTCGCGGCACTGGGCGGACTGATCGTCTCCGCCGGATGGTGGTTGGCAATCGTCGAACTGTGGCCGGCCGACTCACGTCCGTGGATCGGTGGTTCGCAGAACAATTCGATTCTCGAACTGACACTCGGCTACAACGGGCTCGGACGCTTGAGCGGCAACGAGACCGGAAGCGTCGGCGGCGGCGGAATGCGCGGTGCTGGTGATGCTGCGGCCGGTGCTGCTGCGGGAGGCTTCCCCGGAATGGGCGAGGCCGCAGGCGGTATGGCAGCGGGAGGCATGGCACCAGGTGGTGGCGCCGGTGGCGGTATGTGGGGGAGTACCGGCATTACCCGACTGTTCGAATCTGCCCAGGGCGGACAGATTGCCTGGTTGATTCCTGCTGCACTGATACTTCTGGTGGCTGGAATCGTGCTGCGAGGCAGGGCTCCCCGCGCTGACACACAGCGCGCGTCATTCATCGTCTGGGGACTGTGGCTGTTGGTGACCGGATTGACCTTCAGTTTCATGGCGGGAATCTTCCACGCTTACTACACCGTTGCGCTGGCGCCGGCGATCGCCGCACTGATCGGTTCAGGATCCGTATTCGCTTGGCGTCATCGTGACGTCCTCTGGGTTCGCCTCGTTCTGGCAGTGTCGTTGGCGGCAACCGTCGCGATGGCGTGGGTACTGCTCGGACGCTCGCCTTCGTTCGTACCGTGGCTTCGCTGGGCGATTCTGGTCGTCGGCATCGTCACTGCCGTGGCAGTGCTGATTCCTGCAGTGACGCGAGGTCGATTGGCTGTGGCAGTGATCCTCGCGGCGATCTTCACCGGTCTGGCGGGTCCGACTGCGTACGCGATCGACACGATCAACACTCCGCATACCGGTTCCATAGTTTCGGCCGGACCGAGCGTCGAAGGTGGAATGGGCGGGCCCGGCGGTGGCCGCGGAGGATTCGGAGGATTTGGCGGCATGGCTGACGGCGGTAACCGTCGGACTGACGGGGCAGGGACCGGAACGCCGGGAACGCCCCCTGCCGGAATGGGTCAGACGCCCGGTGGTGCAACAGCTCCGGGTACCACCACATCGGCCACCGACGGAACGCGGGGCGCAATGGGCGGCGGCGCCGCCGGTGGTTTGCTTCAGGGCAGCACACCGGGAGCCGCGGTCGTGTCCACACTCGAAGAGAACTCCGACCAGTTCACGTGGGTAGCCGCGGCAATCGGGTCCAACAGCGCATCGGGCTATCAGCTTGCGACGCAGTCACCGGTCATGGCTATCGGAGGGTTCAACGGGAGTGATCCGTCCCCGACGCTCGCGCAGTTCCAGCAGTACGTGTCAGAGGGCAAGATTCACTTCTTCATCGCCGGCGGTGGGATGGGTGGCGGTATGAACGCCGAAGGCACCGCTACCGCCATCTCGACGTGGGTGACCGAAAACTTCACCGCCACAACGGTGGACGGAGTAACCCTCTACGACTTGACGGTTGGGGGCTGACCAACATGAACGCACGCCAGGTCCGCATCGGAGGTGCTCCCCCCGATGCGGACCTGGCGTGAAGTTGTATGTCTGAGGTTCGTCCTCAGGTTTTGAAGGTGGTGTTCGCGGGCCGCGGGTGCTGCTGCGGGTCTATCGAGGGTGGTGGGATGAACCAGGGTTTGTTGTCGACCCCGATGCGAATTTCCCATTTCCCGACGAATCCGGTTTTGCGGTGCATCAGCCGGTGATGTGAACGGCACAGCAGGACAAGGTTGTTCATCACGGTCGGGCCGCCGTTGGCCCAGTGCCGGATGTGGTGTGCATCGGTCCAGGCGGGCACGCATGTGCAGCCGGGGAACGCGCAGCCTTTGTCTCGGGCGATCAACGCCACTCGCTGCTCCGCGGTGACCAACCTCTTTCCGGGTTTCGCATCCAAGGGCGCGCCGTGATCGTCGAGCAGCACCGTGGACAGGAAACAATCACAACCGAGGAGTCTGGTCTGCGAGACGGACAGTGGTCCGAGCCAGGGCATGTGTCCGACATCGAGATCCGATACGGCCATTCCGTCATCAGTCTTGGAGGGTGTTGCGGCGCAGTCCCGATGCTCCGCCAGATCACGGGCGTTGATGTGCACGTTCACGTGCGGACGCTGGCCACCGTCGGTGCCGGTTTTGGCGCAGTCGAGGTAGCGGCGGATCAGTTCGGTGAACCCGTCCGCAGTCCTCTTCGCCGCCGACCGGGCATCGGGGGTTCCATCGGGTGCCGGGGTGGGCATCGTCAGATTCGACAACGCCGACAGCAGCATTTCGCCGGTGAGGGCGTCGAAATCGCCGCGCACCACCACCCGACCGTTCAGTGTCGATGCGATCCGGAGCTCGTTGCGGTCGATATCTTCGGCGGGTGGAATCTCGTCGGATTCGAAAATGCGCTCCAAGGTCGCGATAACACTCCGCACCTTCGTGGTCGTCGCCTCCACGCCCGACGCAGCAGCGAGCAACAGGTCGATGCACTTCGGTAACGCTTCGTCCGGCATGCCCTTTGGTGGTGATTCGCAGAACGCCACGATCAACACGGCATGATCGAAGGAGCAGTCCCCGACATCGAACCGGGCCGCCACCGCGGGAAACGGGCGTAGCGCTGCACCGAGGGCGGCGATCTTCTTCCCGTCCCGGACCTGCAGCATCGTGTTCGCCGCCAACCACGCACCCACCCCGCGGCTGGCAATCACCTGATCATCCGGCCGCAACGACAACTCGTCCACCACCGCCACCCGCACAGCCTCGAGACGAAGAATCTCCGCACTCGCCTCGATAGCGGCAGCACGCAACTCAGAAGCAGACAGCTGCCACAGGCGTCCGCGCAACCCCACCGCAGAACCCGAAACCACGTCCGACAGATAGACACTCATTGAATCCCCCGATCCCCACCCAAAACAATACTCGAACACGCGTTCGAGTCAAGGGTCAATTTTGTTGGGCTGGGGTGTGTTGCTCGAGGTGGCAGATGAGACTGGTATGGCCGTGCGTTCTCGGGTCGATGAGAGAATGAAGCGTGCCTGATCGACCTGAGATTGTCTGTATTTGCGGCTCTGTGCGATTCGCTGAAGAGATGCGGGAGGCGAACCGCGACCTGACGTTCGCAGGCGTGATCGTCGTCGCGCCGGGTGAAGCAGACGAGGCGATCTCTATCGAGCAGAAAACGCTGCTCGACGCGCTTCACCTGCGCAAGATCGACCTGGCTGATCGGGTGCTGGTCGTCAACCCACGCGGATACATTGGCGAGTCCACGCGCCGAGAGATCGCGTACGCGCGCGCCACCGGCAAACCAGTGTCGTTCACGGCGCCGTTTGATCAGTAAGCGCCTCGTTGGTGCAGGCGGCAAGGAAGATCCCAGGCAGAGTTGCGAGTGTTGCAGGAGAGTCGGTGGAGCGCGCTCCCGTCCGGAACCGCCACGCAGTCGGTTCGAACACCGTGCGCCGATCTACGGGCGGTTGACCGGTCGCCTTCACCTTCGGGAGCAACGGACCGATCACCTCCACCGCCTCATCCGAAATCGCATCACGCAAAACGCATAAACACTCGCCCGTGAACTACCGGATCAGGATTGGCAACACGCTCTAAGCGCGAATGCCGTCTAGGTCGTGGACCACGTCGCAGCAGGCGTCGAGCAATTCGCGATCATGGCTGATGAGTAATACGCCGACGCCGGTTTCGGTGGCGCGACTCTCGATCAACCGAATGAGCGCGGCCGTCGTGGCGGCGTCGAGCATCGCCGTCGCTTCGTCACAGATGAGGTATTTCGGTTGTTGCGCCAGCGATCTCGCTAGACAGGCGCGCTGCAGTTGGCCGTCGCTCACCTGGTGGGGTCTACGGGACAAGAGATCGGGAGTGAGGCCCACTTCTGCTGCCAGTGCGACCACATCGATTGTCCTACCGGCAATATCGCCGGGTTGACCGATGATCGAGGCGAGCGTCTGCCGAGGGTCGGTCGATGCGCGAGGTGACTGAAACAGCATGGACACCGTCCCGCGCAGTGTCGCGGGTACCGAGAATTTGGTACCCACGACGGGTGATCCGTCGATTCGCACCTCACCTGACCACGGTGCATCCAACGAGGCGAGAATCCTTGCAAGTGTTGATTTTCCGGTGCCAGAAGGCCCGGTCAGGCCGATCAGCCTTCCCGGCGGAATTTCGAGCGAGACGTTCTCGAGCACCGGTCGGTTCCGGTGGTAACCGCTGGTAATTCCCAGAGCTTGCAGACTCATGTCAGCCCACCTTCCGCAGTGTTCGGTACGTGCGGTCACCCAGTGTGACCAGTTCGGTCGGGCCACCGGATTGTTTCGACTCCGGGCGTCGTAGGTGATAGACGCAGTCGTCGGGGAGATCGGTGAGTTGCGGTGGTGATCCGGGCATGGGATTCAAGCCTCGGGATGGCAAGGCGCCGAGCAGGTCTCGGGTGTATTCGTGAAGCGGATCTTGGAACACCAGAGCCGCCGGACCGGTTTCCATGATGCGTGATGCGTACATGACGGCAAGTCGATCCGCGACATCGCTGCGGGTGAGTGATGCAAGGTCATGGGTGATGAGCAGGACAGCCGCCCCGGAGTCAGCGCACTCTCGAAGTAATCCCATGACGTGGTCGGTGAGTTCGCGGTCGAGGTTGGCGGTGGGTTCGTCTGCGACGATCACCGATGGATTCCCGGCCAGCGCACCGGCAATGGCAACGCGTTGCGCCATGCCGCCCGACAGTTCGTGCGGGTAACAGTCCAGGGCCGACGGTTCGAGTCCGACGCGAAGTGCCAAGGCGTCGCAAGTGTGATCGCCGCCGAGTGCGTCGATCGTCTCCTGTAGTTGCGATCGCGCAGTCCGGACGGGGGTGAGATGTGTTGCGGCGGATTGTGGAACGAGAGCCACGTGCCGCCCACGGAACGCGGTGCCGGAGAAGACGTCGATCTCGAGGTCCGCTGTATCGACGGTGACCGTTCCGGTTCGAGAAGCATTCGGCGGCAACATGTTCATGACCGAGGTGGCGATGATCGACTTGCCACACCCGGATTCCCCGACAAGTGCGGTCACCGTGCCGGCTGGAACGTCGAGGTCGATGTCGCTCGCAGCGTGGACTACGGATCCTCCGGGCAAAGGGATCCTGACGGTGAGGGATTTGATGCGTAGGCCGCGTTTCACAGTCGTAGCTCCGAAGGTCGAGGGGGCGTGAGCATCGACCGCAGGGCCGAACCGGCAACTGCAACAGCGACGGTGGCGATCACGAGGACTGCGGCGGGGAATGCAAGCGTCCACCAACCGCCGAGGAGTAGAGAACTGCGTGCCTCTTCAAGGAGCGTCCCGAGACTGGGTTTGTGCGGGGGAAGACCGAAACCCAGGAAGGACAATGTTGATTCGTGCCAGACGGCATGGGGCAGCAGGAGAACGACTGCGATCAAGGCCTGTGGCGCGGTCGCCGGCACGAGGTGGCGCATGATCACGTGACGTCGACTTGCTCCCGCGAGAATGGCGGCGTCGATGTAGGGACGCTCGCGCAGACTCAAGATCTCTGAGCGGATGATCCGGGCCACTTGGGTCCAGTGGGTCAGTGCGATCGAAAGCACGATGGCGGCAATGCTTCCACGGAACATCGCGACGATGACGATGCCGAGCAACAGGTGGGGGAGTGCGTTGACGGCATCGGTGCCGCGCATGACGAACCTGTCCACCCAGCCGCCGACCAGTCCGGCCGTAGTGCCGACGGCGACGCCGATCACCGTGGCGAGCAGCGCGCAGGCGAGTGCGATCAGAAGTGAGGTTCTGATGCCTGCAGCTATGCGCACGAATAGATCTCGGCCCGCCGAGTCGGTTCCGAACGGGTGATCGAACGACGGAGCCAGGCGAGCCGCCGAGAAGTCTGTGACTCGGTCGTCGACGTCGGCCAACCATGGGACCAACGCCGCGTACAGCGCAACGAGGATCAGCACGCCGAGGGCGATCTTGAAGCGTCGTTCAGCCATCGGTACCTACTCTCGGGTCGAGCACTGCAACCAGCACGTCGGCAAGCAGTGAGCCGAGCATGACCGTCAATGTCGTACCGACGGTGAGGAACGCGAGCAGTGCCATGTCTAGGTCTCGCGCAGACGACACGATGGCGCCGGCGATCCCCGGCCAACTGAACACCTCTTCCACCAGCACTGCCCCGACTATCAGCTCGGGCAACCGCACGCCGACGATGTTGACGAAAGGTGCCAGTGATGTGGGCAGTATGTGGCGCTTCGTGATGGTCGGCGTCGGGATACCGCGTGCTACCGCGCCGGCGACAAATCCCTCACTCTTCGAACCCACGACGGACTCTCGGACGGCAAGTAGGAGCCACGGCATTTGCGAAATGGCGAGCACCGTCACCGGTAGGACCAAGTGCCGGATCACCTGTTCCGGTGTGGGATCGGCGCCCCCGTCGGTCAGTCCGGCGACCGGGAGCCAGCCGAGAGCCAGCGCGAAGAGCGCGATGGCACCCAGCGACAAGACAAACGGCGGAAGTCCTTGGACCACGACGCTCAGCCCTGACACGGTCTTGTCCAGGAATCCTCCACTGCGGATTCCGGCGAGAACACCGAGTGTCAGCGAGGCGAGAATCGCGATGAGGAGTGAGATACCGACCAGCAGCAAGGTCCATGGCAGACGTTCGAAGATGACTTGGGAAACAGGCTGATTGAACGATCGGGAGATCCCGAGATCGCCGGTGAACACACCCTGGACCCAATTCCAGTACGTGCTGTACCAGGGGTTGTCGAAACCCATCTGATCGGCGATCAACGCTTTGTCTGCGTCGCTTGTCGTCATGTATCGCGTGCCGAGGTAGCCGACCAGTGGATCGAACGGTGAGATCGCGGCGGCGGCAAAGAGTCCCGCGGACACCACGGCGATGACCGGCACGATGAACAACACCCGCCGACCGACCATCGTGAGGATGGCCTTTCGGCGGGAGTTGTCACGGTGACCCCGTGTCGGCCCCGCGTCTGGCCGAACGTCGACCGCTGTCATTGCCCTCGGGCCCACGTCTGCAGTGACCACCATGGACCCCAGGTCACACCGTGTGAGTGTGGTTCGAGTACCGGTCCGGACATCTGCCAGTCGGAATCCTTCGACACGTACGTATGGTCGAGGAACACGAGGATGACAAACCCGGGATCTTCGACGTACGCCTGCTGTACGTCGCGATACGCGGCATCACGCGTTGCCTGATCCAGGCTGCGGCGTCCTACTTCCAAGCCGGCGTCGACTGCTGGATTGGAGTAGTCACTGGCGTTGTCGTAGATGCTGCCGACCCCGGGCGCGATGTACTTCGAGTTCAGCGCGTCGTACGCCTGTGTGTCGGGGTCGAAAGGTTCGTCGCCGCCACCGAGAAGCGTCGAATCCTGGTTGATGCGAGGGTCTATGCGGTCCCAGGAGAGTGCTTCGAGGTCCACTTCGATGCCGACAGCGAGAGCGTCGGAGGCAAATGCCTGAGCGAGATCGCGTCGAACGGTGTCGACGGAGTTGTACATGATCGTGAACTGCGCCCGCTGACCGTCTTTCGAACGGATTCCGTCGGCACCTTCGATCCAGCCCGCTTCGGTGAGTATTCGCTCGGCCTGGGTCGGGTCGTAGGCGAAGGTTGCGTTCGGGTTGTACGAATCGCCGTAGACCTCGGGGATCGGAGTGGCGGCGACGCGGCCGTGTCCGCCCAGGACGTTGTCGATCATCGACTGGCGATTGGCGGCGAGGTTGAGCGCCATCCGCACGGCTTTGTCGCCTGCCACGGGATTGTTCGTCGGGAGTGAGAGCCCGCGCCAGTCTGCTGACTGATGGGCCGTCACGGACATGTTGTCCTTGCCTGAGAACGTATTGGCAAGCAGTGGAGGGAGATTGGTTCCGTCGATCTCGCCGGACGCCATACGTTGGGCGCGGGTGTTGTCGTCAGGAACATAGAGGAGAGTGAGCTTCTTGATCTCCGGCGCACCGTCCCAGTAGTTCTCGTTCGCCTCGAAGACCGCTCGATCCGGTGAGAGGTCGACGAGTGTGTACGGACCCGTACCAACCGGTGCGGTGTTCAACGGCGATTCGGCGGCAAGCCCGGGTGTCGCGAGGGACTCCGACGGAACCATGCCGATCAGCATCTTCGTCAGCAGTGGGGCATACGAGTAGGCGAGGCGGAACTCGACTGTGCTGTCGTCGACGGCCACGACGTCGCTGATCATGTCGTACGACGACCGCGCTTCGGAGGCGGAAGCGGGATCGAGGATCGCCTTGTACGTGGCAACCACGTCGGCGGCGTCGAAGGTCGATCCGTCGGAGAAGGTGACCCCGTCGCGGAGTTTGACCGTCCAGACTGTCGCGTCGGTGTTGGCCGTGGGCATCTCCGCGGCCAGAGACGGCTCGAATCCCGGCATACCGGTGCCTCCGGTGAGCCGGACGAGACCGTCGTACATCTTGGCCTCACCGGCAGCGCCGAACCCTGCGACCGGGTTGTAGCCGCCCAGTTCGTAGCCGTCGGCCAAGACCAGGCCGTCGTTGTTGCCCGAGGAGTCGGTGCCAGTCGGGCTACTGCACGACGTGATCAGAAGTGCGCCGATTGCGGCTGTTGCGGTGAGCGTCAGAACGCCGGGTTTGTGGAGTTTCACGGGTGTCCTTTCCTTGGTGGACAGGTGTCCGAAAACATCTGTTCACCTATTCAGGTATTCATATGATCTCATCTCGAAACGGATATTTCGCACAAAGGTCGAACGCTGGGACCTTGGCCCCGTCAGTGGCACTCCGAGAGCGCTGTTATCGCAGGCCGTAGTCTGTTCCCCGTGCGCGTACTAGTAATCGGCTCCGGAGCCCGTGAACATGCCCTCCTTCTCTCTCTTGCTCGCGATCCAGGTGTCACGGCCCTGATCTGCGCGCCTGGCAATGCCGGGATCGCAAAAATCGCCGAGCAGCACCCCGTCGACGTCGCTTCTGGTGACGCGGTTACCGCGCTGGCCCAGAAGGTCGAAGCCGACCTCGTCGTCATCGGACCCGAGGTTCCGCTGGTTCTCGGTGTTGCAGACGCGGTGCGCGCAGCAGGTATCGCCTGCTTCGGGCCTTCGGCCGACGCCGCCCGCATCGAGGGATCGAAGGCTTTCGCCAAGGACGTGATGGCTGTCGCCGGCGTCAAGACCGCTCACAGCGAGATCGTCGACAATCCGGCCAAGCTCGACGAAGCACTCGACCGCTTCGGTCCCAACTGGGTGGTCAAGGACGACGGACTGGCCGCGGGCAAGGGCGTAGTCGTCACGACCGATCGTCTCGCCGCGCGCGATCATGCCGCTGAACTGCTCGAGACCGGGCACCCGGTTCTCCTCGAATCCTTCCTCGACGGTCCGGAAGTTTCGCTCTTCTGCCTCGTCGACGGTGAAACCGTGATCCCGCTGCTCCCGGCTCAGGACCACAAGCGCGTCGGCGACGGAGACTCCGGACCCAACACCGGCGGCATGGGCGCGTACACACCCTTGCCGTGGCTGCCCGACGAGATGGTCACGCAGATCATCGACGACGTCGTCAAGCCCGTAGCTGCCGAGTTGGTCGCACGCGGTAGCAGTTTCTCCGGCCTTCTCTATGCCGGTCTCGCGATCGGTGTCGACGGCCCGGCCGTCGTCGAATTCAACTGCCGATTCGGTGACCCCGAAACTCAGGCCGTGCTTGCTCTCCTCGAAACGCCGCTGGGCGGTCTACTCAATGCGGCATCGACCGGAACACTCGATTCGGTCGGTCCGTTGCAGTGGCGCGACGGTTCCGCTGTCACGGTCGTGATTGCTGCCGAGAACTACCCGGCGACCCCCCGCACCGGCGACGTGATCACCGGAGCCGACGCCGACGGAGTCCTGCATGCCGGTACCAAAAAGCGTGAAGACGGAGCCGTCGTCTCGGCCGGCGGGCGTGTGCTGAGTGTTGTCGGAGTGGGCACGGATCTGACCGAAGCGCGTGACGACGCCTACGCAAAGATCGCCGACGTCAAGCTTCCCGGCGGTCATTTCCGCACGGACATCGGACTCGGCGCCGTCGAAGGGCGCATCTCTCTTCCCTGACTCGTTCTTTCGGAGGGCCGGTGAACTTTCTGTTCATCGGCCCTTTTCATGGAAAATCAACGGTTCCTCGAAGTTACCCACGAGTATGGACTTCTCGTTCGGTTTCTCCCGGTATATCTCAGCGCGGGGGTCACGGAAAGAGAAGGGCACACTTGAGCATTCGCGCTGGATCCAACGAACGGCACGCACGTACCAATTCCACGCTCTCGCGTAGAAACTTCTTGGCAGCAACAGGATTAGCTGTGGGCGCCGCTGCGCTCTCGTCCTCGTGGACTACGGCCGCCGCTGCGCCCAGGCGAGCATTGAGCGACGGAGACCGTGTCCCTGCGCTCGTGATCGGCAGCGGGTACGGCGGAGCCGTTGCGGCACTTCGGCTGACGCAGGCCGGCATCGACACACACATGGTCGAGATGGGGAAGTCGTGGACCACACCGGGGTCCGACGGCAAGGTCTTCTGCCCGATGCTCTCACCTGACGGACGTTCCTTCTGGCTCAGAGACCGTACAGTTCAACCGGTTTCGCACTTCTCCGGCGGCTCGGTGGACAAGAACATCAGCCGCTACGTCGGCGTTCTCGACGCTGAGGACTTCGGCGGGATCAAGGTCTACCAAGGCCGAGGGGTCGGCGGCGGGTCGCTGGTCAACGGCGGCATGGCCGTCACACCCAAGCGCAACTACTTCGAAGAGATCCTGCCCGGGGTCGATTCCAACGAGATGTACTCGACGTACTTCCCGCGGGCCAACGCTGCGCTCGGAGTCAACAACATCGACCCGGCCTGGTTCGAGTCGACCGAGTACTACAAGTTTGCACGAACCGGGCGAAAGACCGCTGAGAGATCCGGTTACACAACAACATTCGTGCCGAATGTTTACGACTTCAACTACATGAAGCAGGAAGCTGCTGGTCAGGTCACCAAGTCTGCCCTGGTGAGTGAGGTCATCTACGGCAACAACGCGGGAAAGAAGTCTCTGGACAAGACGTACCTCGCTGCGGCATCCGCCACCGGCAAGCTCACGATCTCGGCGCTGCACGTCGTGACCTCGGTTGCGCCGGCCGCGACCGGTGGTGGATATCAAGTGGTGATGAACCAGATCAACGAGCAGGGCAACACCGTCGGCACCAAGACGGTGACCGCGGACAAGGTCTTCTTCGCGGCCGGCAGTATCGGCACCAGTAAGCTCCTGGTCGCGATGAAAGCACAAGGGCAGCTGGCGAATTTGCCGGGTGCGGTTGGGCAGGAATGGGGGCACAACGGCAACGTGATGGTGGGTCGCGCCAATCACATGTGGGACGCCACCGGCGCGAAGCAGTCGGCGATCCCCGTGATGGGTATCGACAACTGGGCCGACGCATCGGCTCCTGTGTTCGCGGAAATCGCGCCCTTCCCAGCCGGTACCGAACTGTGGGTCAGCCTGTACTTGGCGATTGCCAAGAATCCGCAACGTGCTCAGTTCCAATTCAATTCGGCAACAGGCAAAGTCGGTTTGAATTGGCAGCGCTCGCAGAACCAGCCGTCGATCGACATGGCGAAGAAACTCTTCGACAAGATCAACAAGAAGGAAGGCACGATCTACCGGACCGACCTCTTCGGTCCGGTGCAGACGTGGGGCGACCAGTTGACGTACCACCCCCTCGGCGGTTGTGTGCTTGGCAAGGCGACCGACGGTTACGGTCGTCTGCCGGAGTACCCGGGACTGTATGTCATGGACGGATCCCTCGTTCCGGGCAATGTCGGAGTCAATCCGTTTGTCACCATCACCGCTCTGGCCGAACGGAACATCGAGAACATCATTGCGAACGACATGAACTAGAGCGGCGACTTGGGGTCAGGTGCGGTGGGATCAACTTCCTGCCGCACCTGCTCGGCGTGGGCAGCGGTTACAGTCACCTGGACAGACGACGGTCGATCCAGGGATGTAGACGTGAGGCGGACAAAATCCGAGGTCGACGGTGATTGGCTCCGGTGGGGCGTGCCGTCGAGCGACGAGCTGGTGGTATCCGAACACGAATTAGACGACGAGCCCGAAGATTTGGTTCTGTGGGGTGGTGCGTCGAGTGCTGATCAACCGGTGACATGGGAAACCCACGCGCACCGATCGAACGAGATTCTGTTCCCGCGTTCCGGCATTGTGGTTGTTCGCTCGGGCGCCCAGATGTGGACGTTGTTGCCGGGACGAGGGCTGTGGATACCGGCACTGCATCGACACTCGGTGCGCGTTGCCGCGGGTGCGCAGTTCCTGACGGTGTATTGCGCTGTAGGGCAGGGGCCTTCGCTCGGTGATCACCCGGTTGCGGTACACGGCACGCCGCTACTCTACGAGTTGTTTCTGCATCTGAGTGCTCGCGAGATGTCGGACGACGCGAGGCGCCGCGCCGAGCGAGTGTTCTTCGACCTCGTTGTTCCCGGCGACGAGCGCGGAGCGATGAAGATCCCCGATTCGGGCCCGGTCGGGCGGATTGCACGCGACTTGTTGTCTCATCCGGAGGACCCACGCAGTTTCGGAGACTGGGCGAACGAGATCGGCGTCAGCACCAGCACTTTGGCTCGTCGATTCAAGATGGACACCGGCGTGAGTTTCGGTCAGTGGCGAGTACTGCTTCGGATGAACGTGGCGATGTCCCTACTCGGCCAAGGTGTTGCGGTCGCCGACGTGGCAGAGCAGATCGGATACTCGACGCCCAGTAGTTTCGTCGCCGCTTTCAAACAGTCCACCGGTGTCACGCCGATGGCATTTCGAAAGAACGCGGATCGTTGATCCGATTTCGACATTCTTTGACAAAACTCCGCGATTGCGTCATCCCCTGATCCGCTCTACCGTTAGCCATGTAGGCGAGGCTTACTTTACTTTCCGGGTTCGGGAGTTTCCCGAAACTCGCTCGACAGCATGGGGCAGAAGTGATCGATTTTGTTGCGCCGCGTTCGAAACGCGGTAGCAGGGCCATCTTCATGGCTGTGGCAGTGGCACTTTCGACGGTGCTGGCAGCATGTGGCACCTCGACGACCGACGCGAAGTCCGACGGTGATGCGTGGACGTATGTCGATGCGCGTGGTCAGCAGATTTCACTCGACAAGATCCCCGAACGCATTGTGGCGACGGCGGACACCGCGCCGGTGCTACTCGAATACGGGGTCGTTCCAGTCGGTATCATCGGCTTTTCCAGGCTCGACGAATCCACGTTGAATGCATTCGACTTCAGTGGAATTGCCCATGTCAGCGAGACCGACACAGATATCAGTGCCGAGAAACTCCTGGCAGTGGACCCGGATCTGGTCATCGACATCTGGAGTTCGTACAACGGCGGAAACTTCGGCAGCATCTGGGGCGACGATATCGCTCGCGTCGAAGAGGTTGCTCCCATTGCAGGTGTCAAGATCACCGACGGGGCGCAAGCGGCGTTGGACAGCTTCAGTTCGTTGGTTCAGGGTATCGGCGGCACCGACACCTCGCCGGTCTACGCGGCAAAACGGGAAGAGTTGAGTGCGCTCGGTGACCGGGTGCGTGAATTGGCCACATCGCGAACGAATATCTCTGTTGCATACGTGATTCCGTTGGAGTCGAGCCTTGACTACGCGGTGCCGGGATGGACTCCGCTCGGAAGTATTCTCGAAACGATGGGCGTCGAATTCGCGAAGCTGGACAGTGAGGACGGTTTCTGGGCATCAGCGAGTTGGGAAGAGCCGGGCGTCTTTCCGGCCGATCTCCTCCTGATTCCGCCGACGTGGTCTGCCGCGCCGGAGCTCAATTCGCCGACGTTCACCAGGCTTCCGGCTGTGGTTTCGGGCCAGGTTGCCTCGGTAGAACTGCGTACGGGGTACAGCCTGACGGGCATCACGGAGCAGATGAGGCGTTTTGCCGACGTCTACGAGAAGAGTGGGAAAGTCACCTGAGTGGCATCATCGCGGTGCGTGAACTCGCAGTGATCGATTGACTCGGTCGAGGATGCCGATGGCAGTGGTCAATGTGTCGAGGTCACGTTCGTCGAGGGCTGTCAGTTCTTGGGCCAGGACGCCGATGCGTAGTTCGGACCGACGGTCCCGGCGCGCGCTTCGCTCGTCCTTCACGAAAAGCGTGCTCACCCGGCCGTCTGTGGGATCGGGTCGCCGCTCGATCAGGTCCTTGTCGGAGAGGAAGCGCACCAGCGTGCTGACGGTGTTCGGGCGTCTGGAGAGGCGATCGGCCACGGCCCCGATGCGAGTGCCGGGATGGTGCGCGACATCGTGAAGTACCTCGGATTGTGCCTCTGGCAAAGTCGCGTCGGTACCCGACGTATCCATGTATTCACGCAGCGCTCGACGCAATTCGAACGCCGCAGCGATGAGTGATCTCGATGCTTCTTCCGCAGTGGGCACGCGATCAGAGTAGCGATCGACCTCGTGTGATCCACGCCCCAAAACTGTATCTGACACAGATATAGTTTACAGTTCCTCAAAGGGTAGGGTCACCTAACCATGACGGTAGATGAAGCTGTCATGCTTCACGACGTACGGGACGCGATCATGAATTTTGGACAGAAGTCACGCAGTGTAATGCTGATCGGCGCACTGACATTGGTGGCAGCTCTCAGTGGCTGCTCGAGCGACGCCTCGCCAACAGACACTGACATCAGTCCGTCGACTCCGGCGGACTCTGCGTTTGTCGCTCCGCGAGAAGTCCCGGCTGGAATGGGGAGCGGAAAGTCGGACGGCGAATTCCCTCGTACCGTTTCACACTTCAAAGGTGACACCACGATCGAATCGCAGCCCGAAAAGGTTGTCGTCATTTCAACCGGGCAAGCAGATGCGCTTTTGTCGCTCGGCGTCGTTCCTGCGGCTTCGACTCGTGGTGACGGTGCGGACCTGGTGCCGCCGTACCTGTTGGCCGCATACCCCGAATTCCGCACCCAGTTAGGTGATGTCGTCGACGCAGGTGGGCGCTTCACACCGAACTTCGAAGCGATCGTCAAGCTCGATCCTGACCTGATTTTGATGAATGTTGCAGGGAAGGATGCTGATTCGCTGTACGACCAGCTTTCGGCAATTGCGCCCACCGTGGCAACGCAGGGGACCGGTGTCTACTGGAAACAGGACTTCCTGCTGGTTGCCGACGGGGTAGGTAAGACGCAGCAGGCGAAAGCACTACTGGATACCTTCAACGCGGATGCCGCAGCCCTCGGTGCTTCCCTTTCGTCGCCGCCGACAGTGTCGTTCACCCGCCAGAACGGAAATCGCTTGCGCATCTTCGGTATTCCTTCGTTCACCGGCAGTATCGCCCAGGATGCCGGCCTGACGCGTCCGGAGTCGCAGCAATTCGACGACACCTCCCGAGACATCAGTGAGGAAGAGTTGAACGTGGCGGACGCTGATTGGATCTTCTACGGAGTACAAGGCGGGGACCCGGCGACGTTGACCAACGCGCCGTTGTGGGCGCAGTTACGTGGGGTGATTGCCAACCATGCCGTTGCTGTCGACGACGACGTCTTCTACCTCAATACCGGGCCGACTGCGGCTCGTGAAGTGCTGAAGGTTCTGCAGAGCACACTGCAGCAGTAGTTGATTCGGACTGGTTGTGCGTGCCGACGAACCGGAAGACTGCTCCACCCGCAGTGACGGCAAGCGTCGCGAGGACAGCTCCGGCAACGACGTCGGTGAGCCAGTGAGCTCCCAAGTAGAGGCGAGTGAGCGCGACGACAACGGTGACCGTCACGGCGAGCAGCATCAGAAGACGTTTGACAGTCGGTGTTCGGTCGACGCTCACAACGAGAACTGCAATGCCGAACAGCGCTGCTGTGCCGGTGACGTGACCAGACGGGAACGAGTGGCCGGTCTCGAGAAGAACCTGGATGTTGATCGGCGGACGTTCGCGACCGACGAGCGCTTTGATTACCGTGCTGGCGACTGCCGCACCGCCAACGGTTCCGATCACGATCAAACCCGGAACAACCGAACGCGCTCGCCACGAGATGAGCACTCCGCAAGTGATCCCGAGCAGCGCGGTGGCGACAGGACTACCGAGATCTGTGACGGCGACCGCGATCTGGTTGAGGGCGCCGCTCCGATGATCGACCATCCAGTCGGTCACCGGCCCGTCGAAGCTCGTCAACCACCCGTTTCGATATACCTGGATCGAGAGCGTCACCAGGGCGAGGGCGAGCCCGGACGCGCGGAGCGCTGTTGACCGAACGCTGGAGGCCCGGTAGGCCGAACCGAATGCGAACAGCGCGGCGGCCACCACGATTGCGGCAACCGCAATTTCTGCGGTGGTGCTCTCGGTCAAGACTTCGGTGACCACGTTTCGCACGGTCGACACAGTTGCTGGCATGAATGCAGTGTGACGATCCGAAGCTGAAGAAACGCTGAACGTAACTCGGTCATGGGCCCACCGTCTGCTCTACTGGGTGCATCCGAACAACTGCGTGTCGACGAAACGGGGTCGGTGGTGCGAGTACTGGTTGTCGAAGACGAAGTACGCCTGGCCGAGACGATCCGGCGGGGATTGGTAGCCGAGGGATTCGTGACCGCCGTGGAACTCAACGGGGACGACGGATTCGCGATTGCCTGCAGCGACGAATTCGACGTGATCGTTCTCGACATCATGTTGCCGGGCAAACACGGATACGACATCGTGCGGGACCTACGCGCCCGGGAGGTGTGGACGCCGATCCTCATGCTCTCGGCGAAGGACGGCGAATACGACCTCGCTGATGCTTTCGATCTCGGTGCCGACGACTACCTGGTCAAGCCCTTCTCGTTTGTAGTATTCCTCGCGCGGCTTCGCGCACTGGTGCGGCGCGGCGCTCCCCAGCGTCCATCGATACTCACCGTGGGAGACCTGTCCCTCGACCCCGCCAAACATCGGGTGATCAGAGCGGGAATCGAATTGACGCTGACGCCACGTGAGTACAGCGTTCTCGAGTTCCTGATGCGCAACAACGGAGTTGTGGTCACGAAGACCGAGATCGTTCGCTCCGTCTGGGACACCAACTACGAAGGTGACGAGAACATCGTCGAGGTCTACATCGGTTACCTACGTAAGAAGGTCGACCTCCCGTTCGGAACCCACAGCATCGAAACCATTCGAGGCATCGGGTACCGCTTTGTCGGCACTGCCTGATCTTCAGTCGGTCGGTAGCGGAATTGTCACCTCGAATCGACTTCCACCGCCTACCCTCTCGCTGACGGAAATGGTTCCGTGATGCGCCGCAACGATTTCCGACGCGATGGCGAGTCCGAGTCCGGAGCCACCTCCCTGCCTCGACCGCGGCTGGTCTAGGCGGACGAAGCGTCCGAAGATTCGTTCGCGTTCTGCTGCAGGGATTCCGGGCCCGTCGTCCTCGACCACGATATGGGCTTCGTGGCCGGCTTCGGAACACTCGAGATGCACGAGGGTCTCCGCGTGCCGCACTGCGTTGTCGACCAGGTTTCGCACCATGCGCGCCAACGCCCTCGGGTCTCCGGATACGCGAACCGGAGCAACGGTGGCGGTGACCGCGATCTCGGAGATACCGTCGATCCGCTTCTGCTCGGCGAACAGAATGTCGTCGAGGTCGACGTCGACGACGGTACCGATGGATTCGAGTTCGCTTTCGTCCGAGCGCGCGAGAATCAACAGATCCTCGATCAACTGCCGCATCCGTCGCGCCTCGGGAAGTAGCGCGTCTTCGATCAGTGCGTCGTCGAGGAGATCCGGGCGTCGGTGTGCCAGTTCGAGAGCCGTAGTGATCGTGGACAGTGGACTACGTAATTCGTGGGAGGCATCGCTGACGAATCGTTGTTGAGCAAGTGCGCCTTCGTCGAGGCGCGCCAGCATGTCGTTCATTGTTGTTGCCAGTCGGGCTATCTCGTCGTTCCCGGACGGGACGGGGACTCGTTCACCTTGACGGCCACTCGAAATCGAGGCAACCCGAGCGCGGATGCGTTCCACGGGAGCGAGAGCCGAACCCACCAGGCGGTAAGTGGCAAACGCGGCCAGTCCAAGAACCAGGGGCCCGGCGATGGCGAGCAGAACGGCAACGGTGGTCACCACGGTTTCAACCGGTTCACGGTCGGCGCCGACGAAAACGGTGACCGGTCCGGCCGGCGTCTGAGCGCCGTGTCCGATCAGCCAGTAGTCCTCGTCGTCGGACTTCTTGACCCTTCCATAGGTGTCCGACTCGTCAGGGCCGAGAATGCGTTCGGAGAGTAGGTCGCTGTCAGTTCCAGGCGATTGGGCGACGATTCGGTGATCGGCGTCGACGATCTGCACGATTCCGATCTGGCTGTCGGTGGACAGAAGCGAAGGGTCGAGATCGGCTGGGCCCTTCCCGGTGAGTTGCTGGACCAACTGTGCGGCACGGGCCTCGGAGCTGTTCAGTGCGGACAGGTGCAGGGAGTTCGCCAGTACGAAAACCAGTGCAAGCCCGGCGATCACCAAGCAGAAGGCGATCACGAGGGTCGATGCCACGGTCGTCCGGGCGCGCACGCTCCACCGGGACGGGTGCAGAATCGACTCGCCGATGACGTTCATGGCGTCCAGTCTGTACCTTCGCGGCTGTGCATATATACAAAGGCTGTGCATATACAAAGACGGGTGACGCGGCCTCGTAATCGGACCGCGTCACCCGTCTAGAGGATCAAGCCACTCGCTTGGCGGTTCGGCCGCCGAATTCGAGCATCACGGCGCGTCCGGTGTCATCGGTGACGAAGCGCCCCAGCGTCCGCGTGGTGTCGGCGCGAGCAGCGAAGTCGAGATCGTTGACGAAGGCGATCGGGATCGCCGGTGGCCAGACGATGTCCTCGTATTCGCCGAGGTCCTGCGCGCTGCCCATGCGGACGCCGATTCCCTCGTCACCGGGGGCGACGGTCATGGTCAGGTTGCCGGCCTGGTACTTGCCCAGGACGGCGTCGACGGCAGAGGGTTCGGGCTCGACCACGTCGAGAGATGCCGGCGCGGGCAACTCTGCGAGGTTGGCCATGCACCAGTCGACGATCTTCTTGCCGATTCCGCCGCCGAGTGCGTTGGTCAGCACGGTGACGGCGAAGTTCTTCTCAGGCACGGTCAAGAACTCGGAGACCTGGAGGTTGCTGACGTTTCCGCCGTGCCGCACTACCTGTGTGGTTCCGTATCGAGTCAGCAGCCAGCCGATGCCGACTTCCTCGAACATCATCGCGGCGGGACGCTGCGGCTTCTGCATCAGCAACCGGGTGGACTCGTCGAGCGGCTGTCCCTCACCCGGGTGTTCGCCCGACAGTGCGTAGCGTGCCCAGACGAGCTGATCGCGCACCGAGGACCACATTCCACCGCAGGGCGTCATACCGCGGTCCAGTCCGGTCTCGTTGGACACGAACGGCTCACCCTCGCGGATGTAGTGGCCGAGTGCAAACCGGTGGGTCATCACGTCCCAGGGCAGGAACGCCGAGTTCTTCATCTCGAGTGGGTCCAGAACGCGCTGCTTGACCAGCTCTTCGAAGGTCAGTCCACTGATCTTGGCTACGACGAATCCGGCGAGGACGAATCCGGAGTTGCTGTAGGAGAAGACCTCTCCGACGGGAAATTCCTGTCGTAGTTCCTTCAGCCGTGAAATCGATCGACCCAGGGCGTCTTCACCCCAGCCTGCCGAGAGGCTGGCGTCGCCGGTGAACCCGCCGGTGTGCGTCAGAAGATGACGCATCGTGACTGTGCGGGTGGCTTCGTCGTCGGCGAGGGTCAGTTCGGGGACGTACTCGACCAGTGGGGTGTCGAGATCGAGTAGGCCGTCCTCGACGAGTGCCATCGCGGCTGTTGCAGCAAAAACCTTTGTGGTGGAACCGATCATGAACATCGTCTTGTCGGTGACCGGGAGCTGGGTTTCGACGCTCTCGATGCCACTGGTGACGACGATGTCCTTGTCGCCGTGCACGATACCGACCGAGACGCCGGGGATGTTTGCCTCGACCCTCCACTGGTCGACGAGTTCCTGAAGCTGTTCTTGCATCTTTGATTCCTCGAGTTCGCTGGCGTTCTGTGTTTCGGCGTTCGGTGTTTCCGTCATCGTATGTGTATCGGTCGTCGTCACGCGTTAACCCGTGGTAGGAAGCGGAATCCGACGTACACGCCGTCGCGGTGCGGCCGTACCGTCGTCCAACCGGCAGCCCCGGGTTGACGGGTGGTCCAGGTCCCCGGGATCTGCGACGGTACGAGAGTGGCCACCGCTGCAGGCTTCTTCGGAGCTGTTTCGTCTTCCTCGGGATTCGGGATGACGTCACCGATGACGGTGATCACAGCCTCGTCAGCGGACTCTCCACGACGGAACTCGATTGCTATTCCGCCCGAGCTGTACTTACCCAGAACCGAATCCGGAATAGACTCCACGCTCGCGGGGTTCGGGGCGAGGGCTTGCGGAGGTTCGAGTCCGACCAATGCGGCCGCGGCTTCGGTGAAGAGATCACGATAGAGGCCGTCTGCTTTGCCGCCGCTGGTCAGCAGCGCGATCGCGACATTGTGGCGGGGGAAGATGCGCAGATATGCGTGCTGCCCGATGGTGCTGCCGTCGTGGCCGAAAATTTCTTCGCCCGACCAGGTTTCGTGGAACCAACCCAGACCCCAGCCCGACTTGTCCGGGAACAGTTCGCTGATGTCGATTTCGGGTGTACGCATCGCGGCGGCTGATTTCTCCGACACAATCCGCACACCGTCGACGCTCTGACCTTCGAGAAGGCCGAGTTCCGCGAACGTGAGCAGATCTCCGATGCTGGCAGTGATGCAGCCGGCCGGCCCCATCGAGCGCGTGATCGGCCAGACGGGCATCACGACGGAGTTCCCTGTATGACCGGCTGCCACAGAGTATCTCGGAGTATCTCCGGTCAACGTGAGTGTGTGTGCGAGGCCGAGCGGATCGATGATTCGCTCCTTGAGGATGTCGTCCCAGATGCCGCCGCGAAGAACCTCGACGATACGAGCTGCAAGGACGTACGCGGAGTTCGAGTACGCGAAGCCGTCCTCGAGTGGATGAACCTGACGGAAGTCACGCAGGCCCTCGACGTAGCGTTCGACGACGTCGTCTCCGCGACCCTTGTCAATGAAGAGGTCACCGTCGATTCCGTTGCGATGGTTCAGAAGTGCGCGAACCGTGATGCGGGCGGCTGTTTCCTCGTCCTGCAGTGCGAAGTCGGGCAGGATCGACCGGACGGTCGCGTCCAGGTCGAGCAAGCCTTCGTCGACCAGCTGCATGACCAGCATCGCGGTCCATACCTTGGTGATGGATCCGATCTGGAACAGGGAGTCGGTGGATACCTCGACCCCGGTGTCTGCATTGATCACGCCGGAAGCCACCGTCGTACGGGTGATTTCCTTGCCGCTGGAATCGAGTGTGAGAATACCGAATTGAGCACCGGTGACGCCGTAACGCTCACACAGTACGTCCAGTGAGCGCTTCCATGCGTCGGCGCCGGCAGATGCGTTGGCCAGGCCGGTCTTGGGCAGCTTCGCGGAGGTGTATCGCTTGACCCACTCGATGAGCCGTGTGCTGTAGTCGATTCGGTGCGAGATCGAGCCGTTGACGAGGAACCCGTGGCTTGCACCGGGATACGCCACCAGTCGGGTGGGTACATGCTGCTGGCGAAGTGCGGCGAACCAGGCCTCGGCCTGACCCAGCGGGCACCGCTCGTCCGACTTTCCGTGCAGGATCAGCGTCGGGGTCACCACGTTCTTCACGGCGGCGAGCGGTGAGGCTGCCAGGAGCCCCGCGGAGTTCTCGGGAACAGTGGTGCCGGTGGCGAGCGACGCGAGGTGCGGACCGAAATCGCAGACTCCGGCCATGGCGTTGAAATCGCAGATCAGCCCACCGGCCACCGCCGCGGCAAAGCGATCGGTCTGCGAGGTGAGGTGGCAGGTGCTGTATCCGCCGTAGCTGTACCCGGTGATCGCCAGGCGGTCCCCGTCGACAAGTCCCTCGGCGACAAGTGCGTCGATCGGCTCGAGGAAGTCGGCTTGGTCCGAGGTACCCCAGGCGCCGTTGACGGCATACATGAAGTCTGCGCCGTACCCGTCCGATCCACGTGGATTGAGGGTCAGGATGCGCCAGCCCTGCGCTGCGAGAACCTGGTGGGCGGGGTGATAGGTATCGGCAACGCCGGTCCACGCGTTGTGCGGTCCGCCGTGAATGTCGAGCAGAAGAGGTGCAGCGCCATCAGTTTCGGGAGCGGACAGCAACCAACCATGCACGGTACGGCCGTCGGAGATGGTGAATTCGCGCTCCTCGGCGGCAAACAGGGTCACCTCGGGGAGTGCTTCTGCGGTGAATTTTGTCAGCGTGGTGACAGCGCCGCTGTCGAGATCGACGAGTGCGACCTCGCCGAAGGACTGCTGTGTGGTGACGATGACGGAGGCGACGCGGGCGTCACGGGCAACGGAGAGCGCCGAGACGACCTCGTTGGGATTGGCGACGAGGGAGCGAGAGGTTCCGGTTTCGATGTCGGCTGCATACAGATGCGTCCATCCGCGATCGCGGAGGCAGAACACGATTTCGTCGCGAGTATTCGACAGTGCCGGTGTGCCACCGGGGTAACCGGGCGCGCCGGGCATCACGTTGCGATCGAGATGAGCTGTGAGGGTGACGTCGACCGGTGTCTCAGTTGGGCCGGGGACGGACAGACGGATCAGGTCGGCAGTTCCGACACGGACCTCGGGGGTGCCGATGGCGACGACCGAATCTTCTTGCGGGTGCCACAGTGTGGAGCCCTGCACCCCGGTGGCGTGACCGAGTCGCTGCGGCGGAACTGACAGATCGTCGACGAGGATTCGGTAAGCGCTGAACGTGAGGTTCAGATCGCTGTCCGGTTCGAGATTCGCGGTGAAGGCAAGAGCCGTGCCGTCGGGCGACCAGGACGGTACGTCCGCATTCCAATCACCGTCGGTGAGGCGTCGTACTGCCTTCGTCTCCAGATCGACGGTGTGCAGGTGGCGACGGAAGGTGCCGAGCCAACCGGCGCCGTCCACCTTGTATCCGAGTCGGTCGGTGACGATGGGCGCATTCGGATCGGTGGAGTCCGAACGTGAGATCACAGCGGCGAATGCAATGGCATTTCCGTCCGGGCTCCAGACCGGTGCGCCGGCACCGAGGGGGAGTGATGCTGCTGTGGTGAGGGTTTCGGCCTCGCCGCCGGCGAGCGGGATCAGGTGCAGCTGCGCGGAGTCGCCGACCTTGCGGAGGAAGGCAATCGAAGTTCCGTCCGGAGAGAACCGAGGTGCCGAATCGGCGGGCCCCGCAGTGAGGCGGCGAGCCTGGGAATCGCGGGACACTGCCCAGAGAGATGTAGTTGCCTTTCCGGCAACAATTTCCGAGCGAACGAAGACGACCACGGTGCCGTCGGGCGAGATTGCGGTTTCAGTGGGTGTGACCACGCGGTGGAGGTCGTCGAGAACAAATGGACGGTCAGTCATGTAGATCCTTCGAATCGGAGAAATAGATGCAGACGTAAAGCTTTGTCTTCCGGCTTATTTCAGAACTCGGATGCCTGGGCCCGCCAGGGTTCCACCAATCGGCGCGTACAGGGACGTCGCACCGTTGAAGAACATGAAGTTCGGCGATGTGGATACCGGAACGACGTCAGAAGAGGTGAACAGCGCCTGTTCCGCTTCCTTCCACGCCGAGCAGGATTCCTGCCCGGGCAGAACCGAGGCCTTCGCAGCCAGTTCGGTGTACTCGGGATTGTCGATCGATGCGAAGTTGACGCCCGCCGGAGGGGTCGGGCCGGAGAAGTACGGAACGAAGATGCTGGGAGTGTCACTCTGGACGGTCAGACCGATCGAGATCGACCAGGATGTCAGGTCCTTTGCCGCGAACGTATTGGAGATGATGAAATTGTTGTCACCACCGCGAAGCTCTACCTTCGCGCCGAGTTCCTGCCACTGCTTCATCGCGTATTCTGCTGCTGCAGAAGTGGTATCGCGGTAGTTGGCAAAGATGACCGTCAATTGCAGCGATTGACCGTCCTTGGTCAGAACGCCGTCGGATCCGGGCTTCCAGCCGGCGTCGGCGAGGGTCTTCTTCGCCGCGGCCATGTCGAACTTCGGAACTACACCGGTGACACTGTCGTAGTCACATGCCCGCGGATCGACAACGGCCAATGCCGTAGCGCGCGAACCCTTGCCACCGGTGTTGATGTCCGTGTAGTCGTCGAGATCGATTGCCTGCACGAGCGCGCTGCGCACCGCTTCGTCCTTGGTGGGAAGAGCAGCATTGTGGTTGAAGATGAACTGCCCGCTCAAGGTGTTCGACGTCATCGATTCCAGGCCGGACGCTTCCACACGTTCGATATCCGCACCGGCCACCGGTGCTGCGTTCACCGTTCCGGTGAGGACCAGGTTCGCCGTCGTCGCCGCGTCGGTCACGATCTTGATCGTGACGGCCTTGGGCACTCCGAGGGTGTCCGATGTGGTTTCGCCGTTCGGTCCCCAGTTGTATCCGTCGCGGCGTTCGAGCGTCACGTGATCGTTTGCCACTACTTCGGTGATCTTGAACAGGCCGGTTCCGTTGCTGCTGCCGCGAACACTGGCGGGGTCGTCGAGTGCTGCCTGGCATGCCAGTTTGAGAGCACCGATGCGCTCGAGCAGGAAGGGCGCAGGTTCCGCCGTCTTGATCGTGAGCTCGTCGCCATCGGCGGTTGCTACTGCAGTTTCGGGTACCGACGCTCCCAGCCACGGCGAGCCGTTCGTCTTGTCGACGACCCAGTTGATGTTGTTCGCGGCTGTCTGGGCAGTGAACGTCGTGCCGTCTTCACACGTGATCCCTTTTTTGAGGGTGAAGTTCAGCGAAGTTCCGTTCTCGCTCCATTTTTCGGCCAGATACGAGCCCGCTGCACGGGTTTTGGGGTCGATGGCCAACAACGAGTCGTTGGTATAGCTGTTGATTGCCTGCGTGGCAGTCAGGTTGGTGATCAGGGGATGAAGGTTGCCGGGGTCGGTGTTCACGATCGTCGTGAAACTCCCGTCCTTGGCGTAGTCCCCGGAGGTCCCGCCGCCAGGATCAGAGGTGCTTCCGCACGAGGCAACCGTGAGAACGCCGATCGTGACCAGAGCCGCGGTGGGCACTGAGCGAGCTTTCATCTGATGCACCTTTTGATCGAAGGATGTCGTTGATCAATGCTGCGCGAGGGACGTGGCCCAGGTCTCGTTGAATCGACTCATGCTGAGCACCTGAATCTGTCGGATCGTCACAATGGATGGTCGTCGTTTCTCACGGAAGTGTGGTTCGGCTACCGTCGGGGTGTGCGCTCAGAATCTCGTCGATCAGATATCCAGACCTTCCATGTCATGGATGTATGGAAGGCCGCGACCGAACGTCAGCGGACGCACGGTGACGTTCTGACGTTGGCTGCCGGTCAACCGTCGACCCCCGCGCCGGCACCGGTGCTACGTGCGACGCGCGAGATCCTCGGCACCGAACTACTCGGGTATACCGAGACTTTCGGGATCCTGCCGCTACGCGAAGCTATTGCGCGCTACCACAGCGAGCGATCGGGAATAGCCGTCGACGCCGAAGACGTGGTGGTGACGACAGGTTCGTCCGGGGCGTTCACCTTGCTTTTCCTGGCCGCGTTCGACGAGGGCGACACCGTGGTGGTCGCTCGCCCCGGATATCCCGCCTACCGCAACACCCTTGCCGCTCTCGGCTGCAACGTCGTCGAACTCGACTGCGGGCCGGCAACCCGATACCAGCCGACGGTGGACATGCTCGAGGCCTTGCCGTCGCCGCCTGCCGGTCTGATCGTTGCCAGCCCGGCAAATCCGACGGGCACGGTGATCTCGCCCGAGGAGCTCGCTGCGTTGGCGACGTGGTGCGAGCAGCACGGCACCCTTCTGATCTCGGACGAGATCTACCACGGCATCGGATACGGCGATCAGCACACGTCGAGCGCCTGGGAGACCTCACGCGAATCCGTTGTGATCGGCTCGGTGTCCAAGTACTTCTCGATGACGGGTTGGCGGCTCGGGTGGATGTTGGTGCCGACGTACTTGCGGCGCCCGCTGCAGCGACTCGCGTCGAACATGACGGTGTGTCCGCCCGCGATCTCTCAGTACGCCGCCATCGAGGCGTTCTCGGACGAGGCGAAGGTCGAGTTGGACGGGCACGTTCAGCGGTACGCCGTCAATCGTGAACTGCTGTTGACCGGGTTGCCGAAACTGGGCATCACCGAGCTGGCTCCCGCCGACGGTGCGTTCTACGTCTACGCGGATATCGGCCATCTGTGTGGCGACGAGGGCGCCACCGCGTGGTGTGCCCGGTTGCTGACAGATACCGGGGTCGCGTTGGCACCCGGAATCGATTTCGACACCGTCCACGGAAACCGGATGGTCAGACTTTCGTTCGCGGGCGCGACAGCCGACATCCAGGAGGCGCTGACCCGCCTCGAGAAGTGGCTCGGGTAACAAACAGCAGGGTCTTCGAGCTGTTTCGCCATGCGGAGGTGCCCTCTGCTGGCACGATGTCGTGGTGTCTTCTGCAGCTACGCCCAAGGGTGAACGACGTCGCCAAGCTCTGGTGGCGTCCGCTGCTGAACTTTTGCTGGAGGGCGGGTTCGACGCCGTTCGTCACCGAGCGGTGGCAACCAGGGCCGACCTTCCTCTGGCTTCGACGACCTATTACTTCGACTCACTCGACGATCTGATCGCGTGTGCCGTCGAGCTCAACGGCAACGCCGACATGGAAGCGATGCGCGCCAGAGTGGCTGCGGTGACCCAACGTCGGCGGGGCGCGGAATCAACCGTCGAACTTTTGGTCGAGCTGCTGCTCGGAGACGAAGAGAAGCGGCCGGAGAGCCGCGAACGATTGATCTCGCGCTACGAACGATTTGTGGCGTGTGCCCGTCATCCCGCGCTTCGTGACGTGCAGTTGCGCCTACGCGCCCAGCTCGACGACCTGTTGACCGATGCGCTTCGACGCTCGGGCCGAACGGCTCCCGAGGGGCAGTTGCGCCGTCTTGTCGCGATGGTCGACGGCGCGATGATCACGGCGCTCGGGGAGTACGACCCGGACCCACGCGGGTTGGCCAGAGGAATGCTCTTGGAATCGATCGACGTGATGGCGCCGCCGGTCGTCTAGCTCGGGGGTGACAGCTGCTCTAGCTCGGGGGTGACAGCTGCTCTAGCTCGGGGGTAACAGCACTGCTCGGCCACCGTTAGACTGAGGCCTCGTGAGCCGCATCCCGAATGTCCTTGCCAACCGATACGCCAGCCCGGAGCTTGTTGCTCTGTGGTCTCCCGAGTACAAGATCGTGCTCGAGCGCCAATTGTGGGTGGCGGTGTTGCGTGCGCAGGCAGAGCTGGGCATCGACATTCCGGCCGACGCCATCGACGACTACGAGCGCGTCATCGACAACGTCGACCTGGCGTCCATCGCGGACCGCGAGCGGGTCACCCGCCACGACGTGAAGGCACGCATCGAGGAATTCAATGCACTCGCCGGACACGAGCAGGTCCACAAGGGCATGACCAGCCGTGACCTCACCGAGAACGTCGAGCAGCTGCAGATCGTGCGTTCTCTCGAACACGTCTACAACCACGGTATCGCCGTCGCCGCCCGTCTGGGTGAGCGCGCTGCCGAGTACTCGTCCATCGTGATGGCCGGCCGCTCGCACAACGTCGCAGCTCAGGCCACCACCTTGGGCAAGCGTTTCGCTTCCGCGGCCGACGAGCTTCTCGTTGCACTGACACGTCTGCGTCAGCTGATCGATCGCTACCCGCTGCGTGGGATCAAGGGCCCGATGGGTACCGCTCAGGACATGCTCGACCTCCTCGACGGCGATGCGGCCAAGCTCGAGCAGCTCGAAGCGAAGGTCGCGGAGCACCTCGGATTCGCCCACGTACTGACCAGCGTCGGCCAGGTGTACCCGCGTTCCCTCGACCACGACGTCATCTCCGCGCTCGTCCAGGTCGGCGCGGGCCCGTCGTCGTTTGCACACACGATCCGCCTGATGGCCGGCCATGAGCTGGTCACCGAAGGCTTCCAGCCCGGCCAGGTCGGCAGCTCGGCGATGCCGCACAAGATGAACACCCGCTCGTGCGAGCGAGTCAACGGACTTCAGGTGATCCTGCGCGGCTACGGCTCCATGGCAGCCGAGCTTGCGGGTGCACAGTGGAACGAAGGCGACGTCTTCTGCTCCGTCGTGCGCCGCGTCGCTCTCCCGGACGCGTTCTTCGCGATCGACGGCATGTTCGAGACCTTCCTGACCGTGCTGATCGAGATGGGCGCGTACCCGGCCGTCATCGAGAAGGAACTGACGCGCTACCTGCCGTTCCTCGCCACGACCCGCGTTCTCATGGCAGCGGTGCGCGCGGGCGTCGGACGCGAGGCCGCCCACGAGGCGATCAAGGAGAACGCCGTCGCAGTCGCGCTGGCGATGCGTGAGGAAGGCAAGGAGCCCGACCTGCTCGATCGCCTTGCCGCCGACGACCGTTTGCCGCTCGACCGCGCCGCACTCGACGAGGCACTGGCCGACAAGGCGGCCTTTGTCGGCGCCGCGTCTGCTCAGGTCGACGCCGTTGTCGCCGAGGTGCAGAAGCTTGTCGACGCCAACCCCGAAGCTGCGGCGTATGCGCCGTCGCCGATTCTGTAAGGGCTACGCCCCCGTGCGCCTTTTCGGTAGTCACCACCACCGAAAAGGCGCACAGGGTCGAAGAGCATGAACTGCATCTTCTGTTCCATCATCGCCGGTGAGGCCGAGGCCAGCGTCGTCTACGACGACGCGAATGTCCTTGCCTTCATGGATATTCGGCCGTTCACATCCGGCCATCTCCTGGTCGTGCCGAAGCGCCACGCCAGTGGATTGTCCACGCTCGATTCCGACGACGGTGCCAGGATCTTTGCCGTCGCACAGAAGATCGCCGCAGCGATGCGTACCGGACCTCTCCCGGTCGACGGAGTGAATCTGCATCTCTCCGACGGAGCTGTTGCGGGGCAGGAAGTCTTCCATGTTCATCTGCACGTCATTCCGCGAAATCGCGGCGACGGCTTCGGCCTGCGTGCACTACCTCGCACGCCCAATCGGGCAGTTCTCGACAGCACGGCTGCCGTCATTCGCGGTGCACTGAACTAGCGGGACCGGCCAGTTTCAGGGACTGCCGATCAGTTCGACAACGGAGTCCAGAAGGACACTGCGCCAGCACAACCAGTCGTGGCCGCCGTCGAAGATCCGATACGACACTTGCGCTCCGGCAGCTTCCAACGCCTGTGCGACCGCTGCGCTGTGCCCGACCATGTCGGACTCGTGCCTACCTACTTCGAGGACAACGCGTAAACCGTCCGGCACGCCATCGCGCTCGATGCGTGCGGCGATGTCTCCACCCGGCGGACCGTCCTCGCCGCGCTTCAAGCCTGTCGGCCACCAGAATGAACCGGACCCGCTGGCGACCAGCGCGAAGTGTTCGGGGAATTCGAGTGCTGCGAACATCGAGGCCAGGCCGCCGAAACTCTGCCCCGAGACCACCGTTCGCGTTCGATCAGACGAGAAGGGTGCGACGGCGCGCACCTGCGGAAGTAGTTCGTCGACGACTGCACTCCAGTAGTCGCGGTTGCACGGAAATTCCTTCGAACGACGTTGATTGTCAACGGAATCAATGGCCAGCAGAACGCAGGACTTCAGTTTGCCGGTCTGGACTGCACGATCGAAGGCGGCACCTGCTGGCATGACCTCGGCCCAGTGGCGCCCGTCGAGAAGTATCACGAGCGGCCGTTCTTCGAGCGGTGTCAATCCGTCGTCCACGGTCTCGTAGATCCACACCGGCCGCTCGACGTCCAACGTCGAACTGGCCCAGGTGAGCTGTATCGACTTCCTGAAAACTGGAGCATCCCAACCGAACTGGACCGGCGCCGAGGGCATCTCGGCGACGGAACGCCTTGTGTCCACGCCTGCGGAGAGCGAATTGAGTGGGTCGGCAATTCGGTGTTCGAGCAACCCCAACCAGCGGGTGCGGCGGGTCGTGTCTTCCTTGCCTGCTCCCGGATAGTCGAATTCGTCGACTACGGACTTCGGCGCCGGGATGATGCTGTAACTGCTGCGCCAGGTGTTCGAGACTTCGGCGGCGTAGAACCACACCGGACTCTCGCCGATCCGTTGCATCACGCTGAGTTGTTCCGCGTGATGGTCGGTCAACGAGTTTGCGTCGAGGTAGACGCGCTCGACTTCCGTCTCCTCGGGCTGTCGCCAGAGGAAAGTTACTCGAACTGTATGTGTGTCAACACTTTCGATGATCGGCGTGCCTTGTTGCACTATCCGGTTCCAGAAGGTGTCGATGTCGGGCGAGGCCGCGAGGGAAGCGGACAATTCTGTCACCGCCTGAGTTAGCATGAGCACAGCCTAACCTAATTTCATGGGCTTTTGAATTCGAGGAGTGGTCCGCCAGTGGGCGTCACAATGAAAAAATCGCGCGCCTTGAAGGTGCTCTCCGCAGTCTTGGTGGCAGGGTTCGCTCTCGCCGGATGTAGTTCTGCGGATGCCGATTCCGGTGCTGATTCGGCTGCATCGCAGGGTAATTGGCCCCGCACGGTGGAAACGTCGAAGGGGCCGGTGGAGATCACGTCGAAGCCGGAGAGGATCGTCTCGACCAGTGTGACGCTGACGGGCACACTGTTGTCGATCGATGCTCCGGTGGTGGCTACCGCATCGACGGGACCGAACACCGACGTATCGGATGCGCAGGGGTTGTTCACACAGTGGGGCGACATAGCTCGAGAACGTGGACTCGCAGTGCTGCCGATGGGCGGCGCGAACGCAGAATCCGTTCTGGCCCAGAACCCGGACCTCATCGTCGTCTCGGCGACTGGAGGTGACTCCGTCGTCGATCTGTACGAACAGTTCACGGCCATCGCTCCGACAATAGTGGTGGACTACGGCGGAAGTAGTTGGCAGGAAGTGGCCGCCGTGCTGGGTGAAGCGACAGGTCTCGAAGACAACGCAGCGGCCACGGTCGCGAAATTCGACAGCGCAGTAGAGGCAGCGAAGGCCGAGATCACACTTCCCCCGCAGCCGACCACCGCGCTCGTCTACTACGAGGACGGCAGCGGCGCCAATATCTGGACGCACGAGTCCGGGCAGGCGAAGTTGCTCACGGCGATGGGTTTCACGGTCGCCGACATTCCCGAGTCTGCGAAGAGCAGTGAATCCATGGGTAAGCGCAAGGACATCATTCAGGTCTCGGCCGAGAACCTCTACGACGGTATCGCGGGCAACACCCTGATCCTGGTCAGCGCCGACGACGGTGCGGTGAAAGCGGTCGAGGCACTTCCCCTGTTGGCGCAGCATCCGGCAATTCGTGATCACCATGTCTATGCCGTGGGGCTCGATACCTTCCGTCTCGACTACTACAGCGCAACCAACATGGTGAACCGGTTGGTCGAGCAGTTCGGCTGATCCATAAGTACTAGTGCTTTCACCCCGAACTAGTCCTTTGGTTGTAGTCGAGAATCGAACATTCCCTTCACGTTCGTCGAATGTGGGACCAAGTGGTGCGCGCATGCCACCATGAACGTCAATCATCGGATGCGGAATGGGGAGTGGATGTTCGACTCGGCTGGTCAGAATGTCTCGGGGCAAGCCCTGGCATCGCGAGGGTGGGGACGTTTCAACCTGAACAACCCGGCCACGGCGGCCGTGATCGTCGGCCTGCTGAGTGTGCCGTGGGTGTTCGGTCTCGCCAGTCTCAAGACTGAACCCGAGACGAGCAATCGAGTGCTGAGCGATCCGGGAACCGTCGTCGGCATCATGGGTTTCCTGACGGTGTTGACCGTTGTGGCGTGTGCGCGCCGGCGGTACCCGATCGCGTACTACCTCCTGACGTTGGCAGGATCCGGCGGATTGATGCTCTTCCTCGGCAGTCGATCGCTGGGGGCCACGCCGCTTTTCTGGTTCGCGATCATGGCAGTGTCCATCCGGGTGAGCGGCATGCGTCTGGTCGGACTGCTGGTCCTCGGAATGGCGATGGACGTGATCTTGGCGATGTATCTCACCGAGCGGGACGGGCTGACGGTCGCAGAGGTTCAGGTGGGGGAGTTGCCCCACCTGTTCCTCGAGCCGGCGGCAAACACCGTCACGAGTTTTCTGGTCGTCGCCGCCATGGGAAAGATCGTCGCGCGTCTGCGAAAGCAAGCAATGGAGAACAGTCAGGCGGTAGCGGATCTGCACCGGGACCGCGAACGCAAGATCGCGAATGCCGTTGTCGCCGAACGGCAGGACATGGCACGTGAGTTGCACGACGTCGCGGCTCACCACATGACCGGCATGATCATCCAGGCCCGTGCCGCCGACAAGTTCTTCTCGAGCAATCCCGAACAAGCGCAAGCCCTCCTGGGCGGCGTCATCGAGCAGGGGCAGCGGGCCCTCAACAGCTTGCGGCAGATCGTGGGGATCCTCCGTCTGGGTGAGGAAGACCCCGATTTCCCGACGCCCATGGTCTCCGACATCGACGAGTTGGTGGACGACTGCAGGCGCACCATCTCGTCGATCTCGCTCGAGAAGGTCGGCCGCTTCGACGACCTGGACAGCGGAGTCCAGTTGACGTGCTACCGCATCGTCCAGGAGGCGTTGTCGAACGTCCTTCGCCATGCGCCGGGTAGCGAGTCCAAGGTATGTCTGAGCCGAGAAGCCGGTGCGGTGAGAGTCCGGGTGATCAATACGCTCGGGAATGCTCGTCCGTCCTCCGACGGGCAAAACCTCGGAATTGTGGGAATGCGCGAACGCGCGACGCTCATGGGTGGTCAACTGGACGCCGGACCGAATTCGGAAGGTGAGTGGGCTGTGCAGGCACTGGTGCCGGTGAACGGGAGGATCAACGCATGATCGACGTCCTTATTGCAGACGACCAGCAGGTGGTACGGCAGGGGTTCGAACTGTTTCTCTCCGGTCACCCCGAGATTCGCGTCGTCGGGCATGCCAAGACGGGAGTCGAGGCGTACGAGCAGGTGCGTGCACTGCGTCCGGACGTCGTACTGATGGATATCCGAATGCCTCACGGTGACGGATTGACCGCGACCAGGGAGGTCCTTGCCGAGTTTCCGGCGACCCGCGTCGTCGTGATCACCACGTTCGATCTCGACGAGTACGTTTTCGAGGCGCTCGACAGTGGCGCCGCAGGGTTCCTGCTCAAAGACGCCGATCCCGAGGAGCTCTCGTCGGCAGTGCTGACCGTGGCCGAGGGTGGTTCGGTGCTCTCTCCGAGATTGACGTCGAGACTGATCGTGGAGTTCGCGAGGCGCAAACCGGCACCGATGTCCACGGCGCGCTCCGGATCGGATCACGGTCTCAGCGCGCGTGAAATGGATGTGGTGCAGTTGCTGTCACAAGGCTTGGGAAACAACGACATCGCAGATTCCCTCAGCCTCGAGCAGAGCACGGTGAAGTCGCACATCAGCAACATCTGCAAGAAGCTGCAGGTGCGCACCCGTGTGCAGATCGTCATCTGGGCGTACCGAAACAACGTGATCGCCGTATCGCGCTGACGCACGGGACGCTGCGGCGCATCCGGCACGGCACGGGCAGAGAAATTCCACGTGCCCCGGGTTCGACCCCTCGTCGAACCCGGGGCAGCTGGGTCGCTCAGCCCAGCAGTTTGGCTTTGAGCGTCATGACGGTCGCCGGACTCAGACCCAAGCCCTCGGTCAGGTAACGATCGACCGACCCGTAGGTCTGGTCCAACTGGGCGAGGCCGGCATCGAGATAGCTTGCCTCGACACCCAACAGGGGCTCCATGTTGACGGCCATCTGTTCGCCCAGGCTCGCCGCGATGCCCGCGCGCGTGGCCTTCATGCCTTCGGCTGTGTATTCGTTGGTCAGCAAGTAGTCGTTCATGATCACCGAGCGGTCGACACCGGCGATGCTCAGCAGCAGAAACGACGTCCAGCCGGTGCGGTCTTTACCTGCAGTGCAATGGAAGACCTGTGCGCCTTCGGTTTCCGCGAGGCCCGTGAGCAACTGTGCGAACCCGGCTCGCTCCGTCGCTCCGGTGACGAAGGCGCGGTTCATGTCCTGCATCATCGATCGTGAGTCCTCGGGGGACTTGATCTTCGCGACCATCTCGGCGATGTTCCCGGACAGGATCGGAATGTTCTCGTACGCAACCCCGTCGGGCAGGACATCCGGCTTGCTGGCGATCTCGGGTTCCGTGCGCAGATCGTAAACCTTTGTCAGTCCCAGCTTTTCGAGAATGCTCATGTCATCGCCCTTGGGCGTGATCGCGTTCGCGCGGTAGAAGACTCCCTTGTTCACGGGCAGACCGAGAGTTCCCGAGTATCCGGCGCCGGTGCCTGCGACGTCGCGGAAATTGTCGATCCCGGTCAGCCGCGGAGCATCTGGGGTTTGCTCGGCACTGCCGAAGTTGCTGGATCCGAAATCCAGTGAGCCGAACTGTGGAGCCGAGGGGGCAGGTTCGGCGTGCGCGATCGAGGCGCCGAAACCGGTGATGAGAAAGCTGCTGGTCAACGCAATGGCCGCGGCAGACCGTAGCGAGCACGTGCGCGTGGATCGGGACATGTGTAAGCCCTTCGTCGAGCGGAGAGAGTGGCTGGTCGATGAGGTATCGCGAAGGCAAGGTAGCGAGTTCGCGTGTCCGATTCGAGAGGAATCTTGCTTTGCTCCCTCTCAGTGGGAGGCGTGCTGCTGTGAGCGTGAGTGACTCGGGAGGCGCAGTTCATTCCTCGAGACCTGTGTTTGTGTAAAGGTCCAGTGCCCTGATATTGGTTAGCCTCACCAAATCAATTCCGGAGCAGTCCGGTGCGTTCAGATGGAGTTCAACATGCGGGTTCAAGGTCTGTCGTGGTTTCGCCGCGCAGTGGTGATCGGCGCAGCAGCTGCGCTGGCGGTCGGCGTCGCCGGCTGCAGCAACTCCGAGGAGGCGTCGTCCGAATCGTCGACGACAGCCGCGAGCTCGCAGACCCGTGTCTTCGAGGCACAGAACGGATCCATCGAGATCCCGAGCGACCCGCAGCGGATCGTGGCCTGCGGATACGCAGTTCTGCCGCTGATTCAGGCGGGAGCGAACCTGGCAGCAGTATGTGAGTGGACCCGTGAACTCGGCAACATGGACGACAAGACCAAGGCCGCTTACGAAGCTCTGCCGAAGGTCGCGCCCGACGGCAACGTCTCCCAGCTCAACTACGAGGGAATCGTCGCTGCCGAGCCCGATCTGATCATCATGGGTGTTCCCGCTCGTGTCGAAAGCCAGCTGGACATGGCGCAGCTCAAGGCGGCCGCTCCCGTCGTCTTCCTGGGACCGACGGTTCCTGCTGATTGGCGAGTGCTGGGCGAGCAGTTCGCCGATGCCGCGAATGTCTCCGACACCTACGGCGAGTTCAAGGACGACTACGACGCCAAAACCGCCGAACTGGCCGCGAAGTACAAGGACAAGCTCGGCTCGCTGACCTTCGGCGGCGTGTGCAACGTCTGCAAGCCCGAGGCCGGCACCTTCTCACGCGAGTACGCGTCTTCGTACACGACCAATCTCTTCGACGGACTCGGACTGCAGTTCCCCGGCACCCCCGCAGACCCCGCCGACATCCACGTCGAACAGGTATCCATCGAGAAGATCGGCGAAAATCTCGGAAATGTCGACGTGATCGTCTACGGCCTCAACGCCGACGGCTCGATGTCTCCGCAGTTGCAGGAGCTGGTCAATTCCGAGCTGTGGAAGGAATTGCCCGCAGTGAAGGCCGGCAACGTCGTCCAGGTCCAGCATTCGCTGGCCGCGACCTATCAGACGGCTCTTCTGACGCTGGATTCGATCGACGAGGGCCTGTCGAAGCTGCCCGCAAACCAGTAGTTCATCGACTGTGACGGTGGCCTCTCGCCTGCTGGCGAGGGGCCACCTGCATATCCGGATGAGCAGGGCGGACAGCTCTCCGAACGGCGAGGACGCTCACCTGTCCCGGCTACCGGGGTTCTGTACGAACTGCGAACGCCCGATAGGGTGACCGGGTGCGTCCTACACTTGATTCCTACACTCATCTGGCCGGTGGCAAGGTCCGTGACCTTTACACGATCGACGACGAGCATCTGCTGCTTGTCGCGAGTGATCGGATCTCGGCCTACGACCACGTGCTCAGCACGCCGATCCCGGACAAGGGTCGCGTGCTCACCGCGATGAGCGTGTTCTTCTTCAACGTCCTCGGTGGCACTAACCACCTGGCCGGCGAGCCCGACGACGATCGCATCCCGGAAGAGGTTCTCGGCCGCGCTCTCGTGGTGCGCTCCCTCGACATGGTTCCCGTCGAATGCGTCGTTCGTGGCTTCCTCACCGGCTCCGGCCTGGTCGACTACAACAACACCGGCGCAGTGTGCGGCGTCGCGTTGCCCGAGGGCCTCGTCGAGGCGTCGCGGCTGCCCGACCCGATCTTCACCCCGGCGTCCAAGGCAGCTCTCGGGGATCACGACGAGAACATCAGCTTCGATCAGGTAGTGGAGAAGGTCGGCCAGAAGCTGGCAGTGCAGCTTCGCGAGGACACTCTCGACGTTTATGCCCGCGCCTCCAACTTCGCGGCCGATCGCGGAATCATCCTTGCGGACACCAAGCTCGAATTCGGTCTCGACTCCGGTGGAAACCTCGTGCTCGCCGACGAGGTGCTCACCCCCGACTCGTCGCGCTACTGGCCTCTCGAAGGCTACGAAGCGGGCAAGGTGCAGCCCAGTTTCGACAAGCAGTTCGTGCGCGACTGGCTCACGAGCCCCGAATCCGGCTGGGACCGTAGCTCGGACACGACACCGCCGCCGTTGCCGCAGGAGATCGTCGACGCGACTCGGGCACGCTACATCGAGGCGTACGAGCGCATTTCCGGTCTGTCCTTCGACGATTGGGTCGGTCCCAGCGCATGAGCCTGATCCCGCCGGTCGCAAAGAAGGTCCCCGCCGAACGTACCCATCACGGACACACGTTCGTCGATGACTACGAGTGGCTGCGGGACAAGGACAACGCCGAGGTCGTCGCATACCTCGAAGCCGAAAACGCGTACACCGACGAGCAGACGGCCGCGCTCGAGCCGTTGCGCGAGAAGATCTTCCAGGAGATCAAGTCGCGGACGCAGGAAACCGACATGTCGGTGCCCACTCGCATGGGTAAGTGGTGGTACTACTCGCGCAGCGTGGAAGGCAAGTCGTACACCGTCCAGTGCCGGTGCCCCATCGCCGGTGAAGACGACTGGACTCCGCCCAACCTGACGCCCGGCGTCGAGCTGGCCGGCGAGCAGATCCTCATGGACGGCAACGTCGAAGCCGAAGGGCACGAGTTCTTTTCGCTCGGCGCGTTCTCCATCAGCGAGGACGGCACGTTGCTCGCGTACTCGGTGGACATCGTCGGCGACGAGCGGTACACCTTGCGGTTCAAGAACCTCGAGACCGGTGAGATGCTCGCCGACGAGATTCCCGATACCGCGCCTGGCGCCACCTGGGCGATCGACCACAGTCACGTCTTCTACATGACGGTCGACGATTCCTGGCGTCCGGACACCGTGTGGCGTCACAAGCTGGGAACGCCGCAGAGTCAAGATGTTTCGGTGTTCCACGAGCCCGACGAGCGGTACTGGGTTTCGGTGGGGTCTACCCGCAGTGAGAAGTACCTGATGATCTGGGTCGGTTCCAAGGTGACCAGCGAAGGCTGGATGCTGGAATCGGCGAACCCGGAAGGCGACTTCCGCGTCATCATCCCGCGTCGCGAGGGCGTCGAGTACGGCGCTGAACACGCGGTGATCGGGGGAGAGGACCGCTTCCTGATCCTCCACAACGACGTCGTGGACGGAGTCAAGGCCGAGAACTTCGTGTTGGTGGAAGCTCCCGTGTCGGATCCGACGAACATGACGACGCTGATCGAGCACAGCGCAGACGTTCGTCTGGAAGAAGCCGAAGCTTTTGCCGGACACCTCGTCCTGAGCTACCGCCGCGAGGCGCTCACTCGGGTTGCCGTGTGGCCGTTGACGGATGACGGCTACGGCGAGCGTCACGAAATCGACTTCGACGAAGAACTCTTCAGCATCGGTATGGGGTCCAACCCGGAATGGGCGCAGCCCACCATCCGACTCGGCTTCACGTCGTTCATCACTCCCGGGCAGGTGTACGACTACTACGTCGCCAGTGGTGAACTGGCACTGCGCAAGTCGCAGCCTGTTCTCGGTGACTTCGATGCGAGTAATTACGAGCAGCGTCGCGACTGGGCAGTGGCCGACGACGGAACCCGCATTCCGCTCTCGATCGTGAGGCGCGTAGGTGCGCCGGAAGGTCCCGCGCCGCTGCTGTTGTACGGCTACGGTTCCTACGAGGCGAGCATCGACCCGTCGTTCTCGGTTGCCCGCTTGTCGTTGCTCGATCGCGGCGTCGTCTTCGTGGTCGCACACGTGCGCGGCGGCGGCGAGATGGGTCGTCACTGGTACGAAAACGGCAAGACGCTCACGAAGAAGAATACCTTCACCGATTTTGTCTCGTGCGCAAAGCATTTGATCGACACCGGTGTCACGGCGGCCGATCGGATGGTTGCCGACGGCGGTAGTGCGGGTGGATTGCTGATGGGGGCTGTCGCCAATCTCGCTCCGGAACTGTTTGCCGGCATTCTCGCCAATGTTCCGTTTGTCGACCCGCTGACGTCGATTCTCGATCCGTCGCTACCGTTGACGGTCATCGAGTGGGACGAATGGGGAGATCCGCTGCACAACAAGGACGTCTACGACTACATGCGCTCGTACAGCCCGTACGAGAACGTGGAAGCCAAGGACTATCCCGCCATTCTTGCGATCACGAGCATCAACGACACCCGTGTTCTGTACGTGGAGCCGGCCAAGTGGGTCGCAAAACTGCGCGCCACCAAGACCGGTGATGCTCCGCTACTTCTCAAGACCGAGATGAGCGCCGGACACGGCGGTGTCAGCGGTCGGTACGAGAAGTGGAAAGAGGTCGCATTCGAGTTCGCCTGGGTTCTCGACACGGTTGGCGCAAACTAGCTTCTGTGTCAATCAGGTTCTGCGGTAACGAACCTGAGGGCGCCCAGCGCGCCCGTACTCGGTCTCCCGGGTGAGCATGCCGTCGTCTGCCAGCTTTTCCAGGTAGCGCCAGGCCGTCACCCGGGACACGCCGACCGATGCTGCCACCTCTGCAGCGGTCACCGGTCCTTCAGAATCCCGGACAGACGCTGCGACGAGTCCGAGTGTTTGAGACGCAAAGCCTTTCGGTGCCGCTGCGCGATCGTCGGACGTTCGTAGTGCGGACATCGCGCGGTCGATGTCGTGCTGACTGACCGCAGACTCGCCAGCGGGAAGTGCTGCACGATATTCGAGGTAGCGCTCGAGCTTGTCGCGGAATGCTGCGAAAGTGAACGGCTTGAGAAGATAGAGGACGATCCCGCGAGCCACGGCGCTTCGGACCACCTCCAGATCGCGCGCCGAGGTAACCGCGATGATGTCCGGACTGGGCCGCAACCCGCCGAGGGCGGAAGCCACGTCGAGACCGCTGGCGTCGGGCAACCCGATGTCGAGCAGGACCAGGTCGATGGGCTGGTCGGTGGCATTGGCCGCCGTAACTGCACGCACGGCGGCGTTCCCGGAATGAACCACGCCGTGGACCACGAATTCCGGCACACGCTCGACGTACGAACGGTGCGCCTGGGCGATCAACGGTTCGTCGTCGACTATCAGTACACGGATCATCGCGGTGCTTCCGCCTCGCGCAGCGGGATACGGACAACCAGCATGGAGCCCATCGCCGGCTCGCTGGTGAGCGTGCCGCCGTGCCGTTTCACGACTTGAGAGACCAGTGCGAGACCGAGTCCGCGAGAGCCGGATTTTGTGGAGTAGCCACGGCCCTTGGCCTTTTCGAGTGCTTCGGGTGTCATTCCCGGGCCGCTGTCGGCGACGGCAACAACCATCATCGAATCCTCTTCCATTACCGTCACTTCCACCCACGGAGACTCGCTCGCGCGCGATGCGTCAATAGCATTGTCCACGAGATTGCCGACCAGCGTGACCAACTCGCGTGCATTGAGCGAAGGAACCGGACCGAGCGCGGTGTCTTCCGTGATGGTCAGGTCGACCCCGCGTTCGGTCGCTTCGCTCATTTTCCCGAGCAGTAGTGCGGCCAGCGCCGGCTCGTGGACCGCATTCATCAGACGATCGATCAGCTGTTGGGACACCCGCAATTCGTTGGTGGCGAAGGCCACTGCGTCCTCGTTTCGCCCCAACTCGACCATCGTGATGATCGTGTGCAGACGATTTGCACTCTCGTGGGCTTGCGATCGAAGCGACTCGGCAAAACTACGTACCGAATCCAATTCCCCGAGTACGTTCTGCAGTTCGGTGTGATCGCGAATTGTCAGCACGGTGCCAATTCTGTTGCCCTCCCACTCAACCGGGTGTTGGTTGACCACCAGCACACGCTTGTCGGTGAGGTGCACTTGATCCTTCGCGGGAGAGGCGTCGTCGACCCGCATGGTCTCGGGGATGGATGAAAGTGGCACGGGCCCGTCCGGTAGATCGAGGAGGCGACGTGCTTCGTCGTTGACGATGTCCACTCTCGCGTCTTTGCTTCGGCCTTGCCCGATCACCACCAAACCCTCACCGATGCTGTGCAGTACGGCGTCGTGGTGCTCGTACATGGTGCGCAGTTCGTCCGGAGCCATTCCCAGGGTCTGTCGCCTGATGCGTCGGCTCACCAGAAGTGAACTCAGGAGGGCGGCAAGAAGACCGCCGCCGGCAACGAACAGGATGACCGGAACGCTTTGGGCGAACTGCTTGCTGATCTGCTCGCGGGTGACACCGGCAGAAACCAGACCGACCAGGGTTCCGCCGGAATCGTAGACAGGAGTGACTGCGCGGATCGACGGCCCCAGCGACCCGGCGTACGTCTCCGTGAAGGTCACGCCGGCGAGTGCGCGGTCAATGTTTCCGTTGAACAGTTGACCGATCAGCTCCGGGCTCGTGTGGGTGAACCGAGTGCGATCCGGCGCCATCACCACGATGAAATCGACGCCGGTTGCCTGTCGGATCTTCTCGGTCTGTGGTTGCAGAATCGCGGTCGGGTCCGGACTCGTCAGGGCGGCCGCCGTCGAATCCGACAGGGCGAGAGTCTGCGCTATCGAGCTCACCTGCCTGCGGATCGCGTCGTCGCTGTCTCGGCGTTCGTCGACAACTGCGAGCGCGGCCCCCACGCCGATGACCAGCGCCAACAACGCCAATTGCAGGAGCAGGATCTGCCTGGCGACGCTCATACGTCGGCCGGTCTTTCGTTCGACCATCGAGCGCCTCCTGAACGTAATGAACACAAACTTCCGGGCCCACCTGTTTGCAACAAGAATTCTCCACGACTCGAAGTGATCCCGATCACTTCACAGATATCCGATCCAAAGGACACCCCATGAGCAGCACGGCAACAGGGACAGTAGACGGTTCCCCACAGCCCGAGGGCACCAAGGCAAAGCGCGACAAGACGCATTGGCTCTACATGAGCGTCATTGTCGCGGTTATCGGCGGCATCCTCGTCGGTTGGCTCGCACCCGAGTTCGGTAAGTCCGTCGGTGTACTCGGCACGTTGTTCGTCAGCCTGATCAAGATGATGATCAGCCCGGTCATCTTCTGCACCATCGTGCTCGGCATCGGCTCGGTTCGAGCTGCGGCCAAGGTCGGCAAGGTCGGCGGCCTCGCACTCGCCTACTTCATCGGGATGTCCACCATCGCACTCGCGATCGGCCTGGGCGTCGGCAACCTGCTCAACCCGGGCAGCGGCCTGAACATCACGCCCAACGCGGCCTCCGTGGCCAAGCTTGCAGATCAGGCCCACAGCGCGGGCGGTACCTGGGACTTCATCGCGTCCATCATTCCGACGTCGATGCTGTCCTCCCTCACCGCCGGCAGCGTGCTGCAGACTCTGTTCGTCGCCCTTCTGGTCGGCTTCGCGATCCAGTCGCTCGGCAAGTCGGGTGAGCCGATTCTCAAGGCCGTCGGATACATCCAGAAGCTCGTGTTCAAGATCCTGACGATGATTCTCTGGCTCGCCCCGATCGGTGCTTTCGGCGCCATCGCCAGCGTCGTCGGCCAGACCGGTTTGAACGCCGTCGTCCAGCTCGGAACCCTGATGATCGGCTTCTACCTGACCTGCCTGATCTTCGTCTTCGGTGTTCTCGGAACGCTGCTGCGCGCGGTCACCGGATTCAACATCTTCAAGCTGGTCAAGTACTTGGCCCGTGAGTACCTGCTCATCTTCGCCACGTCGTCCTCCGAATCGGCACTGCCGCGTCTGATCGCCAAGATGGAGCACGTAGGCGTCGAGCGCACCACGGTGGGCATCGTCGTTCCCACCGGCTACTCGTTCAACCTCGACGGCACCGCGATCTACCTGACGATGGCCTCGATCTTCATCGCCGACGCCATGGGACAGCCGCTCGCATTCGGTGAACAGCTCTCGCTGCTGGTGTTCATGATCATCGCCTCCAAGGGCGCTGCGGGAGTCAGCGGCGCCGGTCTGGCCACGCTGGCCGGTGGACTGCAGAGTCATCGCCCCGAGCTTCTCGACGGCGTCGGACTCATCGTCGGAATCGACCGCTTCATGTCGGAAGCGCGAGCGATCACCAACTTCTCGGGCAATGCGGTCGCGACTCTCCTGGTCGGCGCGTGGACCAAGACGATCGACAAGGAACGCGTCATCGAGGTGCTCGACGGGAAGATTCCGTTCAACGAAGCCACGATGCTCGACGACGAGGACGAAGAAGAGCAGCACAAACTCGAAACGGCTCCGACCGGCACCAAGCAGTCATTTGTGAGCCATCACTAGATACTTCCGCTCTGCTGAACGTTTGACCGCACAGCAGGCGCGGAACCCGATCTACGATCAGTGATCCTGGTCGTAACGATGAAAGAGACCGCCGCACTAACCGTGCGACGGTCTCTTTCTGTTCGTGGGTGCTATGTGTACCAGGTGGGTTCGGGAATCTCGCCGGTCAGAAAACGACTACCGACTTCACGGCGCTTGTACGCGAGCGGATCGTGAAGGGTATGCGTCCGGATGTTGCGCCAGTAGATATCCAGGCCGACATCGTTGGACGTGGCTCTGGCACCGGTCAGTTCGAAGATCTTGTTGCTGATCTCCAAGGAGACGTCGGCGGCGCGAAGTTTTGCGGCCGCAATGCGTACGGCGAGGTCGCCGCGAGCCTGCTCGGTGAGGTTTTCGCGAGCGTCGTGGAGCACGGCGTCGGCCTCACGGCTGACCTGATCCACGAAGGCCTCCGCTGCCCACAGCTTCGATTGCAAGTCGCCGTAGCCCTCACGGAGGTACCACTCGTCGGTTGCGATTTCGCGGTTGTCACCGCCGTACGGCCATGGACGCGTACGGGTTCGGGTGTACTCGGCCGCAGTGTCCAGTGCGCCACGGGCGATCCCGAGGTAGAAGTTCGCGAACACGATCTCGATCGCGGGGAAGTTCAGGGTGTTGTAGACCAGAGGTTGGAATTCCTTGTCGACAAAGCCTGCCGCACTTGCCCAGTCGACCTCGACGTCGTTGATCTCGACACTGCCCGAATCGGTGAGGCGCTGCCCGAGGTTGTCCCAATCGCCGCGGAAGACTATGCCGTCCTGAGCAGTCGGCACGATAGCGAACACATGCGTCGCAGTTCCGTCGATGATTCCTTCGAGCACCGTGAGGTCGGTGACTCGTCCGCCGGTGGAAAACGACTTCACACCGTTGAATACCAGGGTGTCTCCGCGATCCACGACGGTGAGGTCGGTGTCTCGAGGGTTCACCGCGCCGCCGAAGAAGAATCGGTTGCTCGTGTACAGCTCCTCGACAGCGGAGATCTGCGGATCGGTTCCGACCAATCTGGCTGCCCATGCCCACAGGTAGTGATACCCGAGCAGTTGCCCGATCGAGCCGTCGGCGCGCGCGATCTCCCGAACCACCTTGTAGGCGGTCTCCCATCGCTGCCCACCGCCGCCGAACTCGATCGGACCCAGCAGTGTCACCAGACCACTGTCCTTGAGCAGCTGAACTTCTCGGAACGGTGGTTCGCCGGCTCGGTCGCGGGCGAGCGCGTCGACGGCAAGGACGTTGCTCACCTCGCGAGCGCGGTCGATCCAGCCTTCGGATGTGTCGGGAACGCCGACGAAGACTTCGGTTTCACTGGTCACGGTCATGCCTGTACATCCTTTTCGGTCGGTGCAGTCCCGATGGCCCACACGTAAATCGGTTCGGTTCCGTTGATTTCGTAGTCGCCGACAACTTTGGATTTGAAGACGACCGGATTATGACTGGCCACGGTGCGCGCGTTGCGCCAGAACCGATCGAGATCGAGGTCGCGGCTCACTCCGGAAGCGCCGAGTGCGTCGAAGATCTTGGCCGTGGCTGGAACGACGAGTCCGATCGAGGCGACTTGCCCTCGCCCCGAATCGATTTCGGCTGCGATGTTGGCGGCTTTCTCTTCCTCCGGCGAGCCGGAGAATGCGGCTTCGTATGCCCATTGGGACGACTGTGCTGCGTGCAGCGCCACGGCCTCGGCTGCAAAGGCAGCCGAGGACACCTCGCCGACAACTTGCTGGATCTGCGAATCCTGCGCGTATCTCGGAGCGTTGCCGTGACTGAAGGTTCGAGTACGAGAGGCGACTCGACGAGAGATCTCGGTTGTCGCAGCCTTGGCGATGCCGGCGAGAGTGGCGAGGTGGAAAAGTTGGTAGAACGCGGTCTGGTATTTGAAGCGCGTCGAGAAGTCGAAGATGTTCTCCGGCTGGACTATTGCGTTCTCGTAGACGGACGAGCCGGAGCCAGTCGTCTGCTGGCCGAACCCGTTCCAGTCGTCACTGTGTGTGACACCGGGTTGTCTTGCTTCGACTGCGGCGATCACGAATGCGCCGGTGTCGGTGCGCTGCGAGTACAGGTCGATCCAGTCGGCGAAAATGGAACCCGTGCTGTAGAACTTTGCCCCGTTCGCCAGGAAGTGGTCGGAATCGGGTGCGGGCGAGACCTTGGTGTTGGCTTCGCCCAATGCAACGTCGCCGATTTCGGTCCACGCGTTGCCGACCAACTGTCCCTCCGCGAAGCGTCGGAGCCAGGTGTCACGCTCAGGCCCGGGGTCGGCGACCAGTCGGTCTTCGACAAACGCGAAATGACCGCGCAGTGCCTGGGTGATGTTGGAATCGGCGCTCGACAACTCGACTAGTAACCGGATCAATTGCGGGATGCTCGCGCCGGATCCACCGTGTGTTGTCGGCACCCGAACGGCGCCGAAGCCTGCTTTCTTGAGTGCGTCGATCTGTTGGAAGGGAAGCACGTGATCGCGTTCGCGTTCGACGACGGCTTGTGCGATGTCCGCGAAGATCGGACGGAATTTTGCTGCCAGTGTTTCGTAGTCGACCTCACTCTTGATCGGATCTGCAGACCGGGAAACGGCATTCGGCGTCAGTGCGGTGGTCATGGGATGAATGCAAGCTGTAATCACCAGGGGCGTCGATCCTTCATCGCGACCTGATTCGAAGTGTTGTCAGTCCGCGCAAATCTCGGTTCGATGGCCTGCCGGGCAGTTGGGCCGGAATCGAATGGTCAGTGCGATTGCTCGTGAAGGTGTTCTACGATCCATCCGTTCCATTCGACAGTTCCTCCGGAACCACAATTGTGTCGGAACGGCTGCCCTGGAGAGCCGGGTCGAACGACCACGCGAAAGTCTCTCGCCTCCAATCGAAGATCGACAGTCGTATGTTCTCCGTCGACGCTCTCGGCGACACTCTCGAGTGCGTCCGTCGCGACGATGCCGGTAACGCGTCGGACTGCGTGTTCGGCGGCCTGAGCGGCCTGTGACAGTGCCGCTCGGCCGCGCAGGTGCAGCAGCTCCAATTCTCCGGCTTGGTATTTTTCGGCTGCATCGATTGCGGAGTTGCCGTCCAGTCGGCTGAAATAGACTGCGGCGGGCCACGCAATCATGTTGGCCGCGAAACGATCTCCGCCGATGTGACTGCATTCCCACACATCTGCGATCTGTGCCGCGTTCAGTGCCGACACGACCGGGCGACCGAGTTCCGCGCAGCACGCATCCTTCTTTCCATGTGTGCAGACCGCGAAGAGCGGTTCCGTGCGGGAGCGGCCGAAGTCGGGTTCCACACCGGTGGCCATCGATTCGAACGGCAGTACCGACAGGTCCTCGTATCGGTCGACCGACCCTTCCCGCATCCACTGACGTGTGCCGTCCGTCCAGGCGAGTACGCACGTCGGGGTGAGGGCTCGGCGGTTGCGGGTCCGCCGGATCACCACGACACGGATACGGCCCTGCGCTGCGTAGATTTTTTCGGTGAGCGCGACGGGGAGAATGTCGTCAGGGGCGGACGCCGGCCAGGGGCCGGGGTGCTCGATCAATACCCACAGATGTGTCATTCCGGCGCGACCGACCATCGGTTCGCCGGCGGTCGACGACTGCCGTGTACAGGCGTGAGGGCGTCGACTGGTTTGCGGATTGGCGACAAATTCCGAAAGGCACTGCATAGATCCTTTCCCCAGGACACCGTCGCTGTGGCAGGGGAGGGAAGACATGATGAGGCTCCAGTCTCGTAGGTTAGGCTCACCAGACTATTGGATGGTGAATCCTTTGCTCAGCCGTGGTGAATGCGCGTGGCTGTGACGGTCGGAAGCAGTCGGTAACAGGAGTGTTGGGAATGAAACGCAGTAACTCGCGGGCGAAGTACGTGCTGGGTGGTTTCGTCCTCGCCGCCATCGTGGCAACGACAACGGCGTGTGGCAGTGACGACAAGACGGATACCGGCAGTCAGTCTGCCGACACCGTGCACGCGATCACCCACGCCCGCGGAACCACCGACGTACCGACGGATCCACAGCGAGTTGTCGTGCTCGAGCCGGTTCAGCTCGACACGTCGGTAGCGCTGGGCGTGATTCCCGTGGGCACCGCGGTACTCAGCGAGACGACCGGCGTTCCGGCGTACCTCGGTGAGAAGGCGGCGGAGATCGAGATGGTCGGAACCGTCGCGGCACCGAACCTCGAGAAGATCGTCGCACTGAGCCCGGACCTGATCATCGGAACGGAATCGCGGCACGGTGATATGTACGAGCAGCTCGCTGCCATCGCGCCGACCGTCTACATGGCAACTCAGACCGATCCGTGGCAGGACAACGTCCAGTTCGTCGCAGAGGCGTTGAACAAGACCGATCAGGCAGGTGAACTGCTCGGTGACTACACGGCACGCTGCGAGGAAGTGGCGAGCAAGCACAGCACCGAGGGCAAGACCGCTCAGCTGATCCGCCCACGCGACGACGTTCTGACGCTGTACGGACCCACGTCGTTTGCCGGAAGCACTCTCGAATGTGCTGGACTCACGATTCCCGCACGCGACTGGGAGAACTCGATCTCCGTCGACCTCTCCCCGGAATTCGTCTCCGGAGCCAACGCCGACCTCATCCTGGTCACCTCCGCGAAACCGGCCGATGCCGGCACGATGCCGAAGGCCGTGGCAGACAACGCCGGATTCTTCCCGAACCCGCATCTGGTGGACATGTCCTACTGGATCACCGGCGTCGGACCGCTCGGCGGCCTCACCGTTCTGGACGACCTCGATCGCATTCTCGGAGCGTCGAATTAGCAGTGCGCGAAGGAGCAGTGCGGGAGAGAGTCGCTAAGTTGGAGCCTATGACAACTCCAGTACAGAACATCGCGATCAACACCCTCGGTGGCGTGCCCACCTCTTTGGGTGAATACGACGGCCGCGCCGTCCTCGTGGTCAACGTCGCGTCCAAGTGTGGACTGACCCCGCAGTACTCGGCGCTCGAGAAGCTGGCCAGCGAGTACGCCGATCGCGGTCTGACCGTGATCGGTATCCCGTGCAACCAGTTCATGGGGCAGGAACCGGGTACCGCCGAAGAGATCGAGACGTTCTGCTCCACTACCTACGGCGTCACGTTCCCGCTTCTCGAGAAGATCGAGGTGAACGGCGAAAACCAGCATCCGCTGTACGCCGAGCTCACCAAGGCGGCCGACGCCGAAGGCGCTGCGGGAGACATTCAGTGGAACTTCGAGAAGTTCCTGATCGGACCGGACGGCACCGTCGTCAACCGCTTCCGTCCGCGGACCGAGCCTGACGCACCCGAGGTTGTCGCCGCGATCGAAGCTGCGCTTCCCAAGAACTAGAGGCTCCCAAGAACCAGTAGGTGCGCTGAAAACTGCCGCCGGATGATCATCCGGCGGCAGTGTGCTGTTCACCCACAGCTGCCACTATCGGAGTATGTCCGCAGAACTGATCGTGTCGGTATCCGGAATCAGAGACGAGACATGTTATCTCGCTGCCGGATTCGCAGACGAGATGGACGCCCGTGGTGTCCGCTTGTCGCTCCTGGTGGCGCCGCGACTGAAGGACAAATACCGACTGGCCGACGACGCGGTGACGACGGCTTGGCTGCGTGAGCGTCGCGAGCACGGCGATGCCATCGTTCTGCACGGCTACGACCAGGCCGCGACCAAGCGTCGCCGAGCCGAGTTCGCCACTCTGTCGAAGCACGAAGCGAAACTGCGACTACTCGCTGCGGACCGCGTTCTCGAGCATGCAGGCCTTCGGACGCGGGCGTTCGCACCGCCGCGCTGGGTGGCATCGCCCGGTGCCATGTCGGTGTTGCCGGAGACGGGCTTTCGCACGATGGCAGGCCTCGGGGCAGTACATGATCTGACCCGCGGAACCTTGCAACGGGGAAGGGTTTTCGGGATCGGCGAAGGCTTCAAGGCCGAGCCGTGGTGGTGTCGCGCATTGGTTCTCGGAGCCGGGCGTGCCGCCAAACGTGGGGGACTGGTCAGATTGTCGATCACGGCCAAGCAGTTGGGAAACGAGGGCCCACGTCAGGCCGTCCTCGACGCCGTCGACCTTGCCCTCTTCCACGAAGCCGACTCGCAGGTGTATCGGTGGAACTCCCCGTCTCAGGAGCTCGGCGCTGCCTGAATTCGGCAGGTGGCAACTATTTGATAGCTACGAGACTATGTCATCTGTCCGGGTTGTCCGAGCGGGCAGACTCTTCGCGTTTCTCCACTTCCTTGCTGGTAGTAGTGCAGAGTGGGTCAAAATCGCATAAAACGGACGTTCAATTAGAGCGCTGGGTCAGCCAACTCTCCCACTGCTAGAGTGCGTGCAGTTAATCTGCCGCTAGTAGATGGGATCGGAATCTCGCCATGCGCACGAGAGTGTTCTCCAAGTCGGCCGAGGGTCTTTTCGCCGTGGCTGTGGGCGCAGTAGTCTGTGCTGCGTTCGTTCCGGCGCTCGCGTCTGCCGCTCCGACCGGCGCGGTTCACACGCTGCCGTCGGGCAGTGTCGACGGCGGGTCGAGCGGATCGAGCGATGGCGTCCGCACCGCAACCGTCGACGATGAAGGTGAGCAACTCACACTGCGCCTTCACAAGATGAACCTGCGGGGATCCGAGTTCTCGATGGCTGTACAAGACAGCGACGGAGAGCTGACCGACGCGGTGATCCCGGCGCCCCGTTCGTACATCGGCAGCGTGGAAGGGCGTCCGGACGCAATCGTCTCGGCCATCGTCGACTCCGCCGGAACACTGCGCGGGCAGGTGATTTTCGATCGTGGTGTTTCGATAGAGTTCGTCGGATCCGAGGTGGTCGGTCGCAGCACGGCGCCGATCGACGCAAAACCCAAGTGGCCCACCGCGGCCATTGCGCCGGCCTCGGCCGCAAGGGTCGGCAAGACGGTCAAGCAGTTCGTGGTGGGACTGGACCTCAGTGGCGAGTGGTACTCCGCGCACGGCGCAGGCAGTCCCGCCGTCGCTCTGGATCGGGCCGAGGAATCAATGGCCCGCACCGCTGCCATCTGGATCAGAGACGTCGGGATTCGGCCGGTCCTCGGTCGAGTTGTCCTTCGGGCAGATTCCGCCAGCGATCCGTATTCGAGCAGTTGTGAAAATCTCGAGCAGTTGGAAGATCTGTGGTCCGATCAGGTCGGGTCGAGCGTCGATCAGGCGACCGTCGTGTGCGCATCCGGTGGCGGAAATGCCTACTACTCGAAGTTCGAACTCGACCACAGCTACGCGCATGTCGGTGCCGAATCCGACGGCAACTTCAGCCGCGTTCTCCGCCACGAGTTGGGCCACAACTTCTATGCCGACGACTACCACGGCGGCGGAGCCGAGGGATCGACCATCATGAACGGTAACGACCTCTCGCGCTTCGACGGCACCGAATTCGCTGCCATCGTCGATGCGGCGGAGGTTGCCTCGGCTCGACTCGACGACGTCGGTCGGTACACGGCAAGCCCGATCCCGCCGTACGCCGCACTCGACACCGCGCGGGTCCGCTCAGGCGGCACAGTCACCGTCGACGCCGTCGCGAATGATCATGACAGCAACGGAGATTCGATCAAAGTGACCGGCGTCGGGGCGACGTCACTTCTCGGTGGCACCGTGAAGCTCGAAAACGGCGAAGTGGTGTTCGAAGCCGGAACGAAGGCAGGCACCGACAGGATTCTCTACACACTCACCGACGCAGCCGGTGGCACGAGCACCGGCTGGATCATCGTCGATGTGAGTGCGTGAGAACCGAATCAGGCGACTTCGACGCTCGACTCCTCGCCGAGAACTCGGAACTCGGTGCCGTCGGCAGCCATTTCCGAGTAGCGACCGTAGAAGATGCCTGCGGCCTCGTCGCGGATGATCGCTTGATGAATGGGAACCGCAACGCGCGGCGCCACCGCGCGGAGGTAGTCGATGGCCTCCGAGATCTTGAGCCACGGTGCGGCGGCGGGGAGGGCGAGAACGTCGATCTTTTGTTCGGGGACGTAGAGGGAATCGCCGGGATGCATGAACCGTGCCGGGTTGGTGGCGTCACCGAGGAGGAACGCGGTGTTGTCGATCATCGGTAGGTCCGGATGGATGATTGCGTGCTCTCCGCCCGTTCCGGTCACCTCGACGTCGCCGATGCTGAACCGGTCGCCCGGCCGGACGCCGGCCCAGCGCCCACCGAGCTTTTCAGCCGTCTGCGGATCGCTGTAGAGCACGGCGTCGGGATTCGCTTCGGCCAGTTCGGGCAGCCGCGCAGGGTCGGCGTGATCGGGGTGTTGATGTGTCACGAGGATGGCGTCGAGGCCGGTGATGCCTTCGAATCCGTGCGAGAAGTTGCCGGGATCGAAGAGGATCTTCGAGCCGTTCAACTCCACGAGCACACAGGAATGGCCAAAATGTGTCAGTCGCATGATTTCGAGTATGCGCCGCCCCGAAGGGACTCGCAGGCGGGTTTCACAGGTGGTGGCCGTCACGCCCCGATCACTCGATGCGAACCATCTCGGGTCCGCCCGGTAAACTGGCCATCACCCGAGCGTTTCACTCCGGGTTCGCGCACTAGTACCGAGGAGCAGCACGTGGCCCGTGTCGTCGTCGAAGTCATGCCCAAGGCCGAGATTCTCGACCCCCAGGGACAGGCAATTGTCGGGGCGCTGTCTCGCCTGGGCTTTGCAGGAGTATCCGATGTCCGTCAGGGCAAGCGGTTCGAGTTGGAGATCGACGGCAGTGTCGAAGACGCCGAACTCGAGAAGATCGCCGAAGGCCTGCTGGCCAACACGGTGATCGAGGATTGGACCGTCAGGCGAGTCGAGGCATGAGCGCACGTATCGGAGTAATCACTTTCCCCGGCACGCTCGACGACATCGACGCGGCTCGGGCAGTGAACCTGGCCGGCGGTGAAGCTGTCGAACTCTGGCACGGCGATGCAGACCTCAAGGGTGTCGACGCGGTCATCGTGCCCGGCGGATTCTCGTACGGCGATTACCTTCGTTGCGGCGCGATCGCACGTTTTGCTCCCGCGATGGGCAAGGTTGTGGAAGCAGCCAAGGGCGGCATGCCGGTCCTGGGCATCTGCAACGGTTTCCAGATCCTCTGCGAAGCAGGTTTGCTGCCCGGTGCCCTGACCCGTAACCAGGGTCTGCACTTCATCTGCCGCGACGAGTGGTTGACGGTCGAAGCCAACAACACGGCGTGGTCCTCGCGATACGAGGCCGGCGCGCAGATCCTCATCCCCCTCAAGTCGGGTGAAGGTCGCTTCCAGGCGTCCGAGAAGGTTCTCGACGAACTCGAGGGCGAAGGCCGCGTCGTCTTCCGTTACTCGGAGGAGAACCCCAACGGCTCGCAGCGTCGTATCGCCGGCATCTCCTCGGCCAACGGCCGGGTCGTCGGTTTGATGCCGCACCCCGAGCACGCCACCGAGGCTCTCACCGGTCCCAGTGACGACGGATTGGGCTTGTTCTACTCGGCCCTCGACGCGATCGTCACTGCCTGATCGCCTGCTGATTTTCACCACTGAACGCCGACCGGAAATCCGGTCGGCGTTCAGTCGTATGTGGGCCCGGTACCCAGGGCTACTGGCTGTAGGAACTGAGGAAGTTGCCGAGTCGCTCGAGTGCCGTCGAGAGATCGTCGGTGTTGGGGAGAGTCACCAACCGGAAGTGATCGGGTTCGATCCAATTGAACGCGCGGCCGTGGCTGACAAGAATCTTCTCCGATTCCAGTAGATCGAGAACGAACCTCTCGTCGTCGACGATGCCGAACTTGTCGACGTCGAGCTTGGGGAACAGGTACAGCGCCCCGTCGGCCTGTTGGCAACTGATCCCGTCGATGCTGTTGAGCGTGGTGTGTGCGAGATCGCGCTGGGCCGTCAGCCGACCTTGTGGAAGCAACAGGTCCTCGATGGACTGGCGTCCGCCGAGTGCAGTCTGGATAGCGTGCTGCGCCGGCACGTTGGCACACATTCGCATGTTGGCCAGCAATTTGATGCCTTCGATGAAGCTCGACGCCCGCTCGAGTGGTCCGGTGATGGCCAGCCATCCGGCTCGGAATCCGCACACGCGGTAGGCCTTGGACAGTCCCGAATACGTCAGACACAGAACGTCTCGCCCGGTCATCGTCGCAAGGTTTGTCATGGATCGGCCGTCGTAGACGATCTTTTCGTAGATCTCGTCGGCGAAGAGCATCAGATCGTGTTTGCGCGCTAGATCCACGAAGCGTTGCAGCACCTCCGTCGAGTAGACGGCGCCCGTCGGATTGTTGGGATTGATGACGACAATCCCTCGGGTGCGCGGCGTGATCCGAGCTTCCAGATCGTCGAAGTCCGGTGCCCAGCCTTGGCTTTCATCGGTGAGGTAGTGCACGGGCGTGCCGCCGGCAAGTGAAACCGAAGCCGTCCACAAGGGATAATCGGGAGCGGGAATCAGGATCTCGTCCTCTGGATTGCAGAGGGCCTGCATCGTCAGGGTGATCAGTTCGGACACACCGTTTCCGAGATAGATCTCGTCGACGGTGACGTCGGTGATACCCCGCGTCTGGTAGTACTGGACCACCGCAGTGCGCGCCGAATACAGTCCGCGAGAATCGCAATATCCCTGCGCGGTAGGGAGATTGCGGATCATGGCCATCATGATTTCGTCCGGAGCTTCGAACCCGAAGGGGGCCGGATTGCCGACGTTGAGTCGCAGGATCGTGTGTCCCTGATCCTCGAGTTCTTCGGTCTTGTCGAGAATTCGCCCTCTGATGTCGTACCTGACATTCTCGAGCTTGCGGGCCTGATCGATGGGTGTGTTCACGCGGTTACGTACCTCTCCGGTTCGGGTGGGTGAGTTGTGTTTCAGATGAGAAGGGCGCCTCAGGGTTCGGTCTGGAAACGGACATTGATTCGCGATAGCGCTGGCGGCGAAAGAAGAGTAGCGCTACTATTATTCGACATGTCCAATGATAGCAGTTCGAGGATTGTCGCAGCCTTGCGCGAATGGATCGCGACGGCTCCTCCAGGCGCGAAGCTTCCGTCCACTCGGTCGCTCGTGAGCCTGCACGGGGCGAGTCCGGTCACCGTGCAGAAGGCGCTGCGAACGCTGGTATCTCAGGGGGTGGTGGAGGCTCGTCCCGGTGTGGGGACCTTCGTACGCGCCGCACGCGTCGTGCGACCCAACGATTACGGGTGGCAGACCGCGGCGCTCGGATCGCCGAACTATCGTCTGCAGCTGCCTATTGCGCTGCAGTCCACCTCCAACGACGTGATCGCACTGCATTCCGGCTATCCGGCCCGAGAGCTGTTGCCCGAAGGGCTGGTTCGTGCAGCATTCACCAGAGCGACGCGAACCGACGCCGTGTTCAATCGGCCCCTCGCTGCCGGGCTTCCGGAACTGCAGTCCTGGTTTGCCTCCGAATTGGGTTCCGCAACTCCTGCCGGGATCACTCCGCCGGGGCCGAACGACGTGGTTGTACTTCCCGGCAGTCAGGGTGGGCTTGCGACGTCCTTCCGTGCGCTGGTGGGGGAGGGGCGTCCGTTGCTCATGGAATCGCCGACCTACTGGGGTGCGATCCTGGCTGCCGCCCAGGCCGGAGTCACGGTCATTCCGATCTCCAGCGGCGCCAACGGCCCTGATCCCGAAGAGCTTTCGCGTGCATTCGAACAGACCGGTGCCCGGGCGTTTTACGCACAACCGAGCTTCGCGAGCCCGACGGGAGCACTGTGGTCGCCGTCGTTGGCTGACAAGGTTCTCGACACCGTCCGTCGGCACGGCGCCTTCCTCATCGAGGACAGTTCGGCGCTCGACTTCGGAATCACCGCAGATCCCAGCCCCATTGCTGCACGCGACGACAGCGGACACGTCGTCTACCTTCGTGCACTGACCAAGAGCGTGTCGCCATCGGTGCGAGTTGCCGGATTAATCGCCCGAGGCCCGGCCTACGAGCGGATTCTTGCTGATACACAGGCAGATTCGATGTATGTCAGTGGGATGCTGCAAGCGGTAGCGCTCGACGTCGTGACTCAGCCGGCCTGGCGCACGCACTTGCGCCGGCTTCGTCACCAACTCGAGGCCAGACGCGACCTCCTCGTGTCGAGTCTGCGCGAGCATGCGCCGGACGCTCACCTCGACGCTGTACCGCAAGGCGGACTCAACCTCTGGCTTCGGCTCCCCGACACCACGAATCTCGAACGTGTCGTGCAGGACTGCCGGTCGGCCGGCGTCATCGTCGGGGCCGGTGACGATTGGTTCCCGGCAGAACCGACCGGAAAGTTCCTGCGGCTCAACTACGCCGGACCGAACCCGGGTGAGTTCCCCGACGCCGCCCGCATCATCGGCCGAGCAATCACACAACATATGTAGAACTTCACCTCGCTGGTGGTTGACCTGAACTTCCGTTGAGGTTTTATCGTCGTGTCCATGAACAAACAAGCGATGCAGCCACCGGCCAATCAGCCGATCGGATTCTGGACAGCGCGTGCCGGTGAAGCGATTCGCGCGCGCACGCGCGGAGCGCTCGAAGCAATCGGCGTGACCCAGCCGGGGTGGTGGGTCCTGCACCAACTTTCGCTGCACCCTGAAGGGGTGGAGCGAGCTGTCCTCCTGCGAACGATCGGTCCGAACGAATCAACCGACGTGATCGACGCGGCCGTCGACTCTGCTCTCGACCTGGGCTGGGCGCGTGAAGACGAGTCTGTCCTTCTCCCTACTGATGCGGGCACCCAGCAGTTCGATCGCGCCGCGCGGGTACAGCAGATGCTGCAGGAAGAGCGGATGCAGGGAATCAGCGAAGAAGAATTCGTCACCACCATCACGGTTCTGCAGCGAACCGTCAAGAACGTGGGCGGCGACGCCTGGCACTGGTAGCCACCACTACCGCCGCCCGCTGTCTGGCAGGGCGGACTCGATCAACTCGACGGCACGAGATACACCGCCCGCCGCTGCGAGTTCTTTTGCCAACTCTGCACTGCGTCGGCGGAACTCGTCCGAGCTCACCCGAGTCAGCGCCTCACGAAGCTCTACTGCCGTGACGGTGGCGCCGTCGACGCGTACTGCGACACCGGCGTCGACGAGCGAGTCGGCGTTGCCGAACTGATCGACGGCTTGCGGCACCGCGATCATGGGCGTGCCGGTCACGAGCCCCTCGCTGGATCCGCCCATACCCGCGTGGGTCACGAATGCGTCGGCCTGCTGCAGAATCGCGAACTGCGGTACCCAGCGGTGTATTTCGACGTTGGCGGGCAGTGGTCCGAGATCCGAGATCTGCACCTGCTTTCCGATCTGGAGGACGACGTGCCAGCCGTCCGTCTGGCCGAAAGCCTCGACGCAGGTGCGATAGAAATCCGGATGATCGGTGAAGGCTGAACCCAGCGAAATCAACACAAGCTTGCGTTCGGGATCCGGGTTCACCCAGGGTTGATTGCTCGGTTCGAGTGCGGGGCCGACAAACGTGTAGACGTCGCGGTTCACTCGATCGGCGTTGGGCTGCATCGATTCTGCGATCAGCACGATTGCACGGGGTGGGCGTCCGGTGAACTCACGCGGATCGACCTCGACGCCTTCGGCGCGGAAGAACCGGGCCTCCCGATCGAGCAGGTCGACGCCTCTCGGATCGGAACGAATCTCGTCGTACATCGGTGCGGCGTCGGCTTCGTAGCCGTCCCAGGCAACATACGTCGGCGACAACTGGATGATGGGAACGTTCCACTGCTGAGCCAGTATTCGCGCGGGGATCCCGGCGATGTCGTAGAGAAAGAGGTCGGGACGGTCGTCGTCGTAGATTTGGCGCAGCTGCGGCAGCATCGCCTCGTAGTCGTCCTGGAAAATCGTCAACTGATCGATCAGATCCCCATCCCAACTCTTCTCCGGTTCGGCGCCGTCAGGGGAAGGAACGAGGCTGGGCAGCGTGGAGACGTACGGTGCGAATTCGGCCCCGGTCGCCTCGATGACCTCGCGCATCGACTCGTCGTTGGCGTAGGTGACGCGGTGACCGGCGGCGACGAGACGCGCGATGATCGCCAGGCTTGGATTGACGTGGCCAGGTGCCGGAATGCTCACCATGGCGATATGTCTGCGGGTCATCGATCACTCCTGCCGTCTGACTGTTGTCGAACAACAACTGTTCTGGAACAACTCCGGATACCGGACCGAGACTATCCACCAGGATGGGTAACGGCATCTGATTTGTGCCGGGGAAGTACCGTGCGCACTCGAGTAGGACTACGCATCCGAGTGCCGGGATGGGCGAGCAGACTTCGAAGCATGAGCACACCGACAACACCTTCGAAGACCACTGCAGCCTTCTATCTGCAGGCCGGAATAGCCTTTGCCGTCAGTTTTGTCGGCACCCTCCTCGGAATTGCGTATCTTCCGATCGATGCGTGGCAACGCGGATTTCTCGGAATGTCCTTGCTGTTCTTGGTCACCAGTACGTTCACGTTGGCCAAGGTGATTCGTGATCAGCAGGAGGCGTCTACCGTCAGGGTTCGAGTGGACGAGGCTCGACTCGAGAAGTTGATCGCCGAGCACGATCCGTTCAAGGCAGCTGCCTGAGTCCCATCGGCACAGTGAGGACGAGCGTGCTGCCGAGCGGCTGCTCGTTGCGGCGGGCCGTCAGGTTGCCGCCATGCGCCAGCGCGAGGCTCCTCGCAATGGTGAGTCCCAAACCAGAGCCGTCGGATCGATCACCGCGATGGAAACGGTCGAAGACGGATTCGAGTTGGTCTGCGGGAATTCCGTCACCGGTATCAGTGACGGACACCGTGAGGTGATCACCTTCCCGTGCGAGTGTCACCGTCACCGAACCTCCGGTTGGAGTGTGCCGCAACGCGTTTTCGAGCAGGTTGGCGAGGATCTGTTCGATTCGTTGGCGATCGACCTCGGCCGTGACCGGTTGCGGAGGCAGGGCGGTTGTCAATTCGACTCCACGATCGGCAAAACGTGGCCCCGCTGCTGCCGTTGCGCTGCAGACGATGTCGTCGAGATTCTCGGTCCGGCGATCGAGTTCGAGAGCGTGTTCGTCGGCAGCGGAGACGTCCGCCAGATCGCACGACAGCCGACGCAGGCGTTCGAGTTGATCGCGCATCACCGACCACGACGAAGGATCTGTCGGCACAACTCCGTCCTCGATACCGTCCACGTACGCAGCCAAAGTCGATACCGGAGTGCGCAATTCGTGGGCAAGGTCGGCAAGCAGTCGTTTGCGGACCCGATCCGAATGATCAAGGCGTGCAGCCATGTCGGCGAATGCCGTTTCGAGACGCGTGAAATCGGCATCTACGTCGGACCTGCCGATAGTCACGTCGAAGTTCCCGTCGGCGACGCTTTGCGCCGCCTCTGCCAGCATGGTGATCGGTGCCGTGACGCGTCGGACGATGTAGACCGCGGCGATGCCTGCGCCCACCAGCGCGACCGCGATCCCGCACAACAGAGCAATGGTCATGGTCTGAGCGAATGCTTCTTCGGTGTGGGTACGGACATTCGAGTCTTCGATGCCGGCCATCATGAGGTGGTTGTGAAAGAGCGGGGCAGCGACGGCGATGGCAACGGCGGCGATGACGAGGCAGGCGACGACCAGGACGGCGAGCTGCGCGAGCAGTAGTTTTCCGCGTAGCCCGAGTCTTTTCATGACGACCGCGTTCATGACGACCGCGTTCATGACGACCGTGTTCATGACGACCTCAGGGAGTATCCGACGCCCCTGACGGTTCTGATGAACCGCGGATCGGTCGCGTCGTCGCCGAGTTTGCGGCGTAATGCACGGACATGGACGTCGACGATGTGCTGGTCCCCGAACCAGGACGACCCCCACACCGAGGCGATGATCTCGGCCCGACTCCAGGCTGCGTCGGGTCGGGATGCGAGCGCGGACAACAGGGTGAACTCGGTGGGGGTCAGATCGACCAGGTTGTTGTCGACACGGACCGTGCGGGCCAGGACGTCGATGTCGAGTCCGGGAGGCGTTGGCAGCACTTTCGGCAGCAAACTCGACGCGCGTGGCCGTCTGAGCAGAGCTTTCACTCGCGCAACCAACTCGCGGGGGCCGAAGGGTTTGACCACGTAGTCATCCGCGCCGGCCGCCAGACCCGTCACCTTGTCCGACTCTTCACCGCGGGCGGAGAGCATCAGGATGTACGCGTCCGAGAAGGTGCGGATTCGTCGGCAGACTTCCATGCCGTCGAAGCCCGGGAGCATCAGATCGAGCACGATCAGCGCGGGCTCGAATTCGCGCACCGAGCGTACTGCGCTCGGCCCGTCGTGGGCGAGGCGAACGGTGAATCCTTCGCGTGTCAGATAGTTGGCGACAACCTTCGCGAGGGCAGTCTCGTCGTCGACGACAAGTACACGCCCCGGTTCCTCACCCGGTCGTAGTTCGGCGCTCATCAAACCGAGGTTAGTCGACTGCGTGTCTGCATTGCTGTCGTGTGGTGGTTTCCGCTCGACTGTGAAGATTCGATGAAGGAAGCCTGTTTGGGCCGGTTATCGGGCTTCGAGGTGGATTTTCGCCGGTAACGTGGCAACTGTGCATGTGCAGCATTGTTGTCAAATCAATTGTGGTGCAGTGCATATCGAACAGAATCAATTCTCGGGAGTGAAACATGTCTTTGACGGTCAGGAAGAGCGCCGCACGGTTCGTACCGGTTGTGGTAGCGGCAGCACTGTTGATTGCCGGATGCTCGGACAACTCCGGGGAGAGCGTCAACCATTCTTCCGAAACAACCAGCGTCGCAGCACAGTCGGAGATTCCTGCGGGTGTCAATGCTGCCGACATCGAGTTTCTCGAAGGGATGTACCCGCATCACGCGCAGGCATTGGACATGGCCAGAATGGTCGACGGTCGAACCGACAATGCCGAACTTCTCTCTCTCGCAGCGCAGATAGAAGCAGCGCAAGGCCCGGAAATGGCTCAGATGACGGAATTGCTGACGAAGTGGGGACGCCCCGATCCTTCGTCGAGTTCGATGGAGGGCATGGATGATTCGGCGCATGCGGGACACGGCGTCGGGATGGCCGAGATGCCGGGCATGATGTCGGCCGACGACATGACCGCCCTCACCGACGCCAGTGGCGCGGAGTTCGACAAGTTGTGGCTGACGATGATGATCGAGCACCACAAGGGTGCCATCACCATGTCCCAGACCGAACTCGACAACGGGCTCGATCCATCGGCGGAAAAGATGGCAGAAGCGATCATTGCCGGTCAGCAGGCGGAAATCACTCAGATGGAAGCGATGTTGAAGGAGAAATGAACGGTTGACCTCGGCCGCGTGACCTTGCTCGGTGGCCGAGTCGGGCATACGTTCGAGGCTGATGGTTTGACCGCTGCAGTGCCGAAATCACACGCGAGGGGATGACCGCCACATGGATCACAGTCAGATGGACCATAGCGAGACGGATCATAGCGCGATGGGCCATAGCCAGATGGAACACGGTGCACACGGTGGTCACGCGGATCATGTCGCACAGTTCCGGACGTTGTTTGCAGTCATGCTGGTAATCGCAGTTCCGGTTGTTGCGGCAGATGCGATGTTCGCTGATCTGGTCGGGTACACATTGCCGGAAAACTCTCTGGTGGAATGGATCTCACCGGTGCTCGGCACCGTGATGTACCTCTGGGGAGGCAAGCCGTTCCTCACCGGCGCTGTCGCCGAAATACGTTCTCGGCAACCCGGAATGATGCTTCTGATCGCACTTGCCATCACCGTTGCCTTCTTCGCTTCTTGGGCTGCAAGTCTGCACTGGGTGGATCACACTCTTGATTTCTGGTGGGAGCTCGCGCTTCTGATCGTGATCATGTTGTTGGGTCACTGGATCGAGATGCGTTCGCTCAGTCAGACATCGAGCGCCTTGGATTCGCTTGCCGCTTTGCTGCCCGACGAGGCCGAACGGGTGGTGGGGGAGTCGGTGGAAACCGTGCCCACCGCAGCTCTGGCCACCGGCGACCTGGTGATAGTTCGTCCCGGCGCCCGCGTTCCCTCGGACGGAACGGTCGTCGAGGGAAGCGCCGACATGGACGAATCCATGATCACGGGCGAGTCGAAGACCGTCCGGCGGACTGTCGGAGATCAGGTGGTGGCCGGCACCGTAGCCACCGACTCGGCACTTCGGCTTCGAGTCACCGCTGTGGGAGAAGACACCGCGCTCGCCGGTATTCGGCGCCTGGTCGAACAGGCCCAGAACTCGTCGAGTCGTGCTCAGGTGTTGGCGGACAAGGCCGCTGCTCTGCTGTTCTGGTACGCACTGGGCGCGGCAGTGCTGACCGCGATCGCCTGGAGTATCTGGGGCACACCGGAGAGCGCAGTCACCCGGACGATCACCGTTCTGGTGATCGCCTGCCCGCACGCGCTCGGGTTGGCGATTCCGCTGGTCGTCTCCATCGCGACGGAACGAGCAGCTCGGGCTGGGATTCTGATCACCGACCGCATGGCCCTCGAGGCGATGCGCAACGTAGACACCGTTCTCTTCGACAAGACCGGCACTCTCACCAAGGGGGAGCCCGCAGTGGTCGGTGTGCGCGGCGTCGACGGGTACTCCGACGACGAAGTTCTCAGCGCAGCAGCTGCCGTCGAATTCGACAGCGAACATCCACTCGGGCGCGCCGTCGTCGCAGCAGCGCGGGACTTGTCGCTCGAATTCACTTCGGGTTCCGACTTTCAGGCGCACAACGGGATCGGGGTTGCTGCGGACGTCGGCGGCTCACGCGTCGGTGTCGGCGGACCGGGGATGTTGAGATCGGTCGGGGCCACAGCGATCCCGGGGACCGAAGAGTGGCTCAGTGACGGGTCGACGGTCCTGCATGTAGTGCGTGACGAGAAGGTAATCGGCGCATTGGCATTGGCCGACGAGATTCGCCCGGAATCAGCATTGGCCGTCGACGCCCTCCACGCTCGCGGTGTTCGAGTGGCCATGGTCACCGGAGACGCGGAGGCCGTGGCTCATTCGGTCGCCCGCAGACTCGGAATTGACGAGGTCTTCGCCGAGGTGCTTCCTCAGGACAAGGGCGCGCAGGTATCTCGGCTTCAGGCTGCGGGCCACCGCGTGGCGATGGTCGGTGACGGGGTCAACGATGCGCCGGCACTCGCCCAGGCGGATGTGGGTATCGCGATCGGTGCCGGAACCGACGTGGCGATCGCGTCGGCGGGAGTTGTTCTGGCCAGCGATGATCCGCGTTCGGTGAGCTCGGTCATCGAGCTGTCCCGCGCCACCTACCGCAAGATGGTTCAGAACCTCTGGTGGGCAGCGGGATACAACGCGATCTCGGTTCCCCTCGCTGCGGGAGTACTGGCGCCCGTCGGGTTTGTGCTGCCGATGGAGGTCGGAGCAATCCTGATGTCGGTATCCACTGTGGTCGTTGCCGCGAATGCCCAGTTGCTGCGACGCTTGGACTTGCGGCAACCACCGGTGACCGCGTTCGAGTCGAGAGTGCTCACACCGCAGTAGTGAGCGGAGGAAGGCGGACTACTGTCCGCTCAGGAACGGAACGAGCGCACGCAGCACAGCTTCGGAGTCCGCGACTGCGCTCGCGTGGTCAGCCCCCTCGATCACAGTCAAGGCACTGTCCGGGATCAGCGACGCGAGATGCTCGGTATCCGGCAGGCGCTCGCGATCTCTCGATCCGACGAACAACAACGCCGGTGTGGTGATCCGTTGAAGCACGGCGTCGTCGATGCCCTGCTCCTTCTCGGCCCGGCGCATGTAGGCCGCGAGTGCGAGGGCATCGTTGATTCGAAAGGCAGTCGCAGTCTGTGGATCCACCGGTTTGCCGCGCCTCGCGCCCCAACCGCTCAGAAACCCCTCGATACCGCCGCTTTCGAGTGCGTCGATGCAGCCTGGGAAGAACAATGCGTCGAACGCCCCCGTCATCGGCCGGCTACTACCGCCCCCGACGGTCAGCGATCGCACCCGTTCGGAGTGCTCGACAGTCAGCGACATCACCGAGCGCCCGCCGAACGAGTATCCGAGGACGTGCGCCGGTTCGAACGGAGACTCCGTGTCGAGGATCTCCAGGAGATCGCCGACCACCAGATCCATTGCATACGAATCGGAGTCGTGTGGTTTGTCACTGCGTCCGTGACCCCGCATGTCGACGAGGATCAGACGATACTGTTCCTGGAGCGCCTTGACGTACCCGAAGCCACGCCAGATGGAGCGCGACAACGCTGTGCCGTGCACCATCAACAGGGGTGGGCCATCGCCCACGATCTGATAGGCGATCCGCGCACCGTCCACCGGATTTCTCACGTCGTGCAACACCCGTCCAGTATGGGTGCCAGCTACTGCGCACACGAACTCGAGTAGTCGTCCGGAGCCGTTCCGGCGGATGCCGTGAACTTTCACGACCAGTCGAGCAATCAACTCGGCCTCCCTCAGAGCTACCGGTCACTGCCCGGCCGGGCAGTACCCACCGTTCCAAGCAGTGCATCGGTGAAGGGGTCTGCCGTGCTGACGCCTGCGGCTATGCCCCGAAGCAGAGCCTCGAAATCAGTGGCAACTACGGTGACCTCCTCGAACTCAGGCTCTCCCCCACGGACAACCTGACCGTCCGGTGCGAGCGCCAGGTACTCGTACCCATTGCGTACCGACAGCAGAACCGGGAGGTGAGTGGACCAGAAGGCGTTGATCGCCGCGCGCTCAGCCGGCCCGGAAGCGACCGCCAGGCTCTCGTGCCGGAACGCATTCCAAGGAAACGCCTCATCGCTGACGCCGACTCCACCGGCATAGTTCTCCGCCGAGAGAAACCACACCTGGTCGTCGGAACTGGCAAGTACGGAGAACGAACTCGCCCACACGATGAGTTGATCACAAACGCCGACCAGCGGTTGCGGAACTGGGGCAGAGGCCGATCGAGTAGGTTCTTCGCGAACCCAACCTGCGATCGACAGCGCGGCGGTTGCGTCGAGGTGAAGGCACATCGCCCCACAGTAAGGCCAGACCGTCTCGCACCGATAGCGTCAACCGTCGGCCTACTCGGGATCGATGTCCTGAATACCATTCTCGTCCATGCTGATCCACCGCGTTATGCCGATGTCGCGCAGGAACGGCAGATCGTGACTCACCACCACCATGGCACCGCGGAAATCGGAAAGTGCCTGCGTGAGGTGGGTGAGACTCGGTAGGTCCAGGTTGTTGGTCGGCTCGTCGAGAAGAAGCAGCTGGGGCGCGGGTTCGGCCAGAAGGATCGTCGCTAACGCCGCGCGCAATCGTTCACCGCCGGAGAGCGCAGAAGCCAACACGTCGGAATCCGCTCCCCGGAAAAGGAACCGTGCCAACTGCCCACGAATTTCCTCGGCTGTTGCATGTGGCGCGGCCAAAGCGACGTTGTCCGCCACCGAGAGATCCTCGTCGAACACGTCGAGACGTTGGGGGAGCGCACGAGAGGCTACGAACGGAGTCGACGCAGCGAGTGCATCGAGCAACGTTGTCTTGCCGATTCCATTGCGCCCCAGTAGCGAAATCCGCTCCGGCCCGGTGATCTGGAGCGACACCACTTGGCCGCTCCGCAACGTCACCTCGGCGAGCCGCGCAACCTGCTGCCCCGGATGAACCTCTGTAGCAGGAAGGTCCAGGCGAATCTCGCGATCGTCTCGAAGGAGTTCCTCTGCCTCCGACAGGGCGGACTTGGCCTCGTCCACCTTCCCGATATGGTTGAGGGCCAGCTTTCCGGCCGAAACTTGGGCTTGGCGTTTTCGTTCCTGCGCGATAATCAGTGGCACCCGCTTGTTCTCGAACATCTTCTGCCCATAGCGCTTACGTCGGTCCAGCTTTGTTCGAGCGTCGATCAGCTCGCGGCTCTGCTTCGCCAGATCGGCCTTGGCGTCGCGAACAGTGGCGAGTGCGTTTTCCTGCTCAGCGGTCACGACCTCCTGGTAGTGCGAGTAGTTGCCGCCGAACACGCGTAGATCGCCCCGACGTAGTTCGACCGTGTACTCCGCGGTGTCGAGCAGTTCCCGGTCGTGGCTGACGATCAGTACGGTTCCCGGAAACTGTTGGACTGCAGCATGAACTCGTGATCGAGCGTCGCGGTCCAGGTTGTTGGTCGGCTCGTCGAGGAGCAGAACCTGCGGATTCTTCAGCAGCGTTGCGGTCAGGCCGAGTAGGACGGTCTCTCCGCCTGAGAGGGTGCCGACGGTTCGGCTCAGTGCCGCCGTATCCGGAACTACCTTCGCGAGGCCGAGTCGATGCAAGGTGGAGAGAGCGCTCTCCTCGATATCCCAGTTGTTGTCCACGAGTGCAAAGTCGGACTCGGATCCGTCACCGGTTTCGATGCGGTGCAAAGCGTTTCGTAGTTCGTGGATACCGAGGATGCCGTCCACCCGAACACTCGGATCGAGTGTGATGTCCTGACGGAGGTAGCCGACCTCGCCGGAAGCGGTTACTGATCCGGATTCCGGTGAGAGCTCTCCCGCGATCAATCGCAGCAGAGTCGACTTTCCTGATCCGTTAAGTCCCACGAGACCGACACGGCCACTGGGGAATACGAAGTTGGTGCGGGAAAAGACTGATTCGCCGTCCGGCCAGATGAAGGTGAGATCCGAGAGCGACAGAGAAGAATGGGATTGGGTCATGAGTACTCCAGAGGGTGCTTGGACTGTGCGCCCGGCTCAGCAATTGCTGATGGGTGCGAGTGCCTTCGCGTGATGAACCTCTAGAGGAGCAACGGCCCGTTTCCTGTTCTATCGGGAATGATTCGTGTTCCAGGCTAACGCGGTCGACCTGGCGGTGCAATGGGTTATTCGAGTCCGGCTCCTTGTGATCTTGACAATAGGCAAACGCATCGGCATTGTTACGCCTGCCAGATGGTATGGCTGCCATACTAAATATTCGAGCAAGTATCAGGGAGGAAATCATGGCCGTAGAGGTACTCGAGTTGCATCACATCGGGTTGGGAATGGGGAATGACATCGCCGACCGAACCCGCGACTACTACCGGGACGTTCTCAATTTGACCCAGGATGCGGGACGCTGGCACATTCCCGGTATTCATGGTTACTTCCTCGATATTCCGAGTGACGTGCAGATTCATCTTCTCGGTAGTGACGGGCCTTCCCCCTACAGCAAGGGGCCGGGCAAGGATCCGGTGGAAAATCACATAGCGCTCGCGGTCGCTGACATCGGGGCCGCCGAACGTGAACTGGACAAGCTCGGTGTTGAGTACTTTGCTCTGGACAACGTCGCCTCGCCCGACCTCAAGCAGTTGTTCGTGCGTGACCCGGCCGGCAACCTCGTCGAACTCCACCAGGTCGGATTGTGTAGATGCCGTAAGAGCCTGCGCGCCCAGCCTGCGGCCGGTGCGAACGAATGATTTTCGACGTGGGGGAGATGGCACCGAAGTCTCGCTACAACCTCCTCGCCTCCCTCATCGTTCCGAGACCGATAGCCTGGATCACGACGGTGGACGTCAGGGGTTCGGTGAACGCCGCCCCGTTCTCGTTCTTCAATCTGATGTCGGGGACGCCACCGCTCGTGTGCATCGGGATCGGTGCTCGTGAGGGAATTCCGAAGGATACTGCTCGAAATATCGGCGACACAGGTGAGTTCGTGATCAATCTTGTAGATCTCGAGTCTGTCGAGAGTATGAATATCACCGCCGGAGACTATCCAGCCGCAGTCGACGAAACGGCTGTCGCGGGTCTGGAACTGGTTGCTTCACAGAGCATTGCGCCCCCTCGGTTGGCAAGAGCACCAGTTTCGTTGGAATGCGTGGAACAACAGACGTTGTCGATCGGCTACGGGCGATCGATCGTGGTCGGCGAGATCACGACCGCACATGTCGACGACGAGCACGTGTTGGATCCGAGCCGAGGCCACATCGACGGTGCTTCGCTCGATCTCGTGGGGCGAATGCACGGTGGCGGTTGGTACACAACCACTTCCGACCCGTTCAGACTCGCTCGGGTCGATCAGCCTTCAGTCGTGTCCGGATCTTTGAAATGAGTCCACCACTTGCCGAGGATTCGGCCGAGGTCTTTTCGGTCTCGATCGGACAGAGGGGCGAGGAGGTCACGGCAAGCCTCTTCGAAGGCAGGAACCGTCTCCGCGACAGTGCCTTTCCCGATTTCCGTGATCTGGATGGGAGTGGACCGGCGGTCGGTCCCGGTCCGAGTGCGCTCGACGAATTCGCGCTTCTCGAGCCAGTCGAGGACGCCGGTTGCACTGGCACGGGAGATCCCGAAGTAATCCGAGATGCCGCTCGGTGTCTGCCGCATGTACGGCTCGTCTGTGTCGCTGATCGCCTGAGCGGCAAAGATGAGCAGAACGTCGAGCTTTCGTTCGGAAATCTCGAACGGTTCGAGGCTTCGGTTCACCGAACCGATGATGTCGTCGGCCAGCCACAGCGCGAGCAGCCCCAGTCGAGCAGCGGCAGGGTCGTCGGCAGATCCGTACTGGTCGAACATTGCCAGGACGGGTTCCATAGCTTCATCAGCAGTCCGTTTGCTGCGCTCGGCATTTGTTCCCGCCGCGCCGCGCCGATCGGCATTTGTTCCCGTCGCTTCCACGAATCGAGCTTACAAGTCTGCAGGCCGACCGCGGCAATGCGGCGGAAGCGTCTCGCGCGCGGATCGCTGCACTCACCTCCCCCAGAAATCTCGACAGCAGGAGCGTCATGCTGACTGAACGTCAAATACGGACCGCCGCCGAAGAACTCGACCAAGCAGAGCTGTCCGGTGTGCAGGTCGGACAGCTCTCCCTCGGATATCCGAAGATGGACCTCGACGACGCCTATGCAATTCAGACCGCATGGGTCGCGAGAAAGCTTGCCAGGGGCAGGACGATCATCGGTCACAAGATCGGGTTGACTTCGAAGGTGATGCAGCGTGCGTCGAACATCACCGAACCTGACCACGGGGTACTGCTCGACGACATGCTCTTTGCCGACGGTTCCAAGATACCCAATGGGCGCTTCATTGTTCCGCGGGTGGAGGTGGAGCTGGCGTTTGTCCTCGATCGGGACCTCAGTGGCCCCGGCGTCACACTGTACGACGTACTCGACGCGACGCGGTATGTCGTTCCGGCGGTGGAGATCATCGACGCGCGGATCGTGCAGGTCGACCCGGGATCAGGTCGAACACGAACAGTGTTCGACACCATCTCGGACAATGCAGCGAACGCCGGAATCATTCTCGGTGGGCGTCCGGTGGTACCGAACGAGACCGATCTGCGCTGGGTGTCAGCGCTCTGCTATCGAAACGCAGTTGTCGAGGAAAGCGGAGTAGCTGCCGCGGTCCTGAATCATCCGGCAATCGGTGTTGCGTGGCTCGCGAACAAACTCGGACGTCTCGGTGTCGGACTGAAAGCCGGCCACGTGATTCTTGCCGGCTCGTTCACCCGTCCGATCCAGGCGCAGCCGGGGGACACCTTTCACATCGACTACGGCTCGCTCGGCACCGTCTCGTGTCGGTTCGCCGAGACCGGACAAGGGGAACAATGACAACCAAGCCGTTCAAGGTCGCGCTTCGGTCCGATACTGCTCCCGCCCTCGGTTTGTGGCTCGGGCTCGGTGAAGCGGTCACTGCCGAGATATGCGCCGGGGCCGGGTTCGACTGGGTGTTGATCGACTCCGAGCACGGTCCGAACGACCTCCGGTCGGTGGCGGATCAGTTGCGAGCTGTTGCAGCTGATGCGGTCGAACCGATCGTGCGCCCGCCGAGCACCGACGCCGTTGATATCAAGAGACTTCTGGACATCGGCGTGAGAACGCTACTGCTGCCGATGGTCGAATCCGGTTCAGCGGCGAGGGATGCCGTTGCCGCAACACGATATCCGCCGTTCGGGAACCGCGGCGTCGGTAGCGCCCTCGCTCGCGCCTCACGATGGAACAGAGATGTCGACTACCTCGAAAATTCCGCGGACGGAATAACTCTCATCGCGCAGATCGAAACCCCCGGCGCTGTGGCGAACATCGGCGATATTGCGGGCACAGCCGGTATCGACGCTGTCTTTGTGGGCTTGTCGGACCTCGCTGCGACGTCGGGTCATCTCGGACAGCCGCTGCATCCGCAGGTGCAGGAGGCATTTCGATTCGTGGTGGACGAGTGCACACGAATCGGAGTTCCGGTGGGAACTTTGGCGGGGTCGGACGCCGTGGCCGACTTTGCGATCGGTCTCGGTTGTCGATTCGTGGCAATCGGGACCGACGTCGCGGTGCTGGTTCGAGGCTGTGAGACCTTGTTGGAAAGGTATCGTGCTCCGAAAGCTACTCGTGGAGTTGAAGTCTCGGTCTACTGAAAATCGCACGGTCCTCAGATTTTCGGGCCTTCGGACCGAAGATCGTCGACCTTCGACATTGCTTCGCGGAGTTCCGTGAGCCATTGTTCGCTGTGCTTGCCCGCCAACCGGACTGTCCACATGAGAGCGTCCGCTCGCGAGCGAGCAACTCCCGCGTCCACCAAGGTGTCGAGAACCTTGCGTTCGGGCTGACGTAGTCGTGTCATCACCGGAACTGCGAGATGTGTGAACAGGACGGTCTTTTCGTCCAGGCGTACACCCCAGGCGACCTTGCGTCCGTAGCGAGCCTCGGCTTCGTCGGCGATGCGCATCCGGTCGGCGCGCGTGGTTTCACGAAAGCGCGAGATCCTTCCGTCCGCGGCGGCCTCGCCACCGTCGACTGACGGGAGTTCACCGATCACGACGATTTCTTCGCGGTCGACCTGGACGTCGGCGGTCCCGGTGAACCAGTCATCTGGAAGTCGACCGGCAAACCAGTCGGACGCATCACTCGCGTCGGGAACCGATGCTTGTTGCCAACCTCCGGGACGGCCGAACCTGCGGTCGCCGGAGGTTTGTGAGTTCTTCATGGCGTTCTCCTCGGAAAGCTGGTGGAGCATGACGTGCGTTTATTGCACTGATTACATGATTACACCGATAGTCGAACCGGCGCCACAAATTCGGGCATGATCGGAGTCGTGCGCCTTTCACACGCTCGTCAGAGCTTCCGAACTTTCCGTCGTCCCGTGGCTGCCGTGGCTCTGGGGGTATTGGCCGCAGGATCGGTAGTTGCCTGCAGTTCTGGCCCTGATCAGCCGAAATCAGTGGCAGAGGAGTTCGCCTCCGCGCTCACGTCGGATGACGTACAAGCGGCGGCAGCCCTGACCACCGATCCGGCGGCGGCCTCGACTGCGATTTCGGCTCTGATCGACGGGCTGGGCAAGGACGAGGGAACATTCACCGTCTCCGACGCCACCGAGTCCGGTGATTCTGCGGGGACGTTCACACTCGATGCGGCGTGGAAGTTCGGTGAAGGTCAGGACTGGAACTACTCGACGCAGGGAAGCGCGTCGAAAAGCGGGGACAACTGGCTGATCCAGTGGGACCCGGCGCTGCTGGCCCCGGACCTGACCTCCTCGACCACTCTGCGCTACACGCCCACGACCGGTGCGCCGCCGTCCGTGCTGGACGCGGCGGGTCAGCCGATCATGGAGCAACAGGTGGTGACGCTGGTCAATCTGGATTCCGCTGCGGTTCCTCCGGTGGACACGGCAGCCGTGGCCGCCCTGCTCTCGCCCGTCGCACCGACGATCACGGCGGCATCGCTCAGCGGCGACCTTGCGTCGGCGAACGGGAAGCCGGTCACCGCAATCACTTTGCGTGCCGAGGATCTTGCACCGATCGAAGAGCGGTTGGCGGCGATTCCCGGAGTGAGCTTGGCGCCGCAAGCGCGGTTGCTCTCGGTGGACAAAACTTTGGCGTCGCCGACGTTCAGTGGGCTGTCCGATCTGTGGCAGGAGGGGCAGGACAAATCCGCAGGCTGGGCGGTGCAGCAGGTGAAGCAGAACGGAACCGTCACCACCGTCGCCGGCCAAGACGGGCCGGTTGCTCCGAACATCGCGACCACCATCGACCGACCACTGCAGCTCGCCGCCGAGAACGCGCTCGCCGGGGTGACGCAACAGGCGGCGATCGTAGCGCTACAGCCGTCGACCGGAGCGGTGTTGGCGGTGGCCCAGAATGCCCCCGCCGACGCACAGGGCCCCATTGCGTTGACCGGCCTGTACCCGCCGGGGTCCACGTTCAAGACCGTGACGACCTCCGCGGCGCTGCAAGCCGGCGTCGCTACACCGGACACCGTTCTGGCGTGCCTGGGTACCGAGAACATCGAGGGCCGTCAGATCCCCAACGACGACGAGTTCGACCTCGGATCGGTTCCGCTGCACACCGCGTTCGCGAAGTCGTGCAACACCACCATGGCCAGGATGGCCGTCGGTCTGCCTGCCGATGCTCTACACAACGCGGCTCTGCAGTTCGGGCTTGGCGTCGACTACGTCACTCCGGGCCTCACGACGGTGACGGGCAACGTCCCCGACGCGAACACACCCGCCGAACGCGTCGAGTCCGCGATCGGACAGGGCACGGTGACCGCCACGCCTTTCGGGATGGCTCTCGTGGCGGCCTCGATCGCCAACGGGACGACACCCGCGCCGATGTTGGTCAAGGGACAGGCCGGTGTCGCGGATCAGACGGTGTCCCCTGCTCCCGCGGAGGTGACCGAACAGTTGCGGGTGATGATGCGCGAGACCGTCACAGGAGGTACGGCAACGTCGTTGCAGGACATTCCGGGGCTTCTGGGCAAGACCGGTACGGCCGAAACCGAAGGTGGTCCAGCACACGGGTGGTTTGTCGGAATCAAGGGAGATCTCGCATTTGCGGTATTCATCGCGGGTGCGGACAGCTCTTCACCTGCAGTGCAGGTAGCGGGTACTTTTCTGCGCTGAAACCTGTTTTCCGTTGCAGTTGGATCACACCGTCGTAGCTCAACCGTGACACGTTCGTAGGCATCCCGTGCTTGTTACTCGTGTGACAGAAGTAAAGAGTTACATGCATGGGGCCCGGAGGACAGCACAACCGTCGTGGAAAATATGTCGTTGCGTCGATAACTGCTGTCGTTCTGACAGTGGCGCTCGCGTCGTGTGTCATCGGTGGGGAGAAGAAATCCGACGCCGCCTCGGTGGTGGAGGACTTCGTCACCGCCCTCAACAACCACGACGCCGAAGCTGCCGCGGCGCTCACGTCGTACCCCAACGCCGCGCGGCCGTCGATCCAGCAGATGTTCGACGGACTGGCCGCCAAGTCCACCGACTTCGACGTCGCTCAGGTCATGGACCTGGGTAGCGACTCCGGACTCTTCACTCTCGACGCGTCCTGGAACTTCGGTGAAGGCAAGGACTGGAGCTACCAGTCGCAGGGTGAGGTTCGCGATCTGTCGGTCGGCTGGCGGGTGTCCTGGGACCCGTCGGTCCTCGTTCCCGACCTCGGCAACGGTCGCACCGTCTCGTACACCCGCACGGACGCAGCGCCGCCGAAGGTAGTCGACAGCACCGGCACCCTGCTCATGAACGAGCAGACCATCAACGCGATCACTCTCGACCCGGCCACCATGCCGGACCCCGTGGACACCACTCGTCGCCTCGCCACGGTGCTTGAACCTGTCGCACCGTTGGTCACTTCGGAGTCGATGTTGGCCGACCTCGCCGCCAACCCCGGCAAGCCCGTCACCGCCGTACTGCTCCGCGATCCCGACTACGCCTACCTGGAAAGCGATTTTGCGATCCCCGGCGTCGTCGTGGTCAAGACACCCAAACTGATCGCCTCCGACCGTCGTATCAACTCGCCGTTGCTGGACCCGCTGCGGACCGTGTGGCAGGCCAATCGCGACGCCACCGCCGGCTGGGCGGTCAACCTGGTCGAGCCCAACGGATTCCCGATCAAGCAAGCCGGCTTCCAGGGACCTCCCGGCCCCGATGTCGCCGCGACTCTCGACTCGCACGCTCAACTCGCCGCGATCGAAGCTGTCGTCAGTGCAGGTACTCCCGCGGCCATCGTGGCGATCCGCCCGTCGGACGGTGCCATTCTGGCTGCAGCACAGAACAATCAGGCCATCGAACAGGGCCCGATCGCCTTCACCGGGTTGCGCCCGGCCGGCGGCGCACTCGATCTGGTCCGTCTCGCATCGTCGATGCAGAACGGCGTCGACCCCGGCAGCGTGTCAGCCGAGCAGTTGGCCGACACCGGGCAGCAACTCGGACTCGGCAACGGCTTCCACATTCAGGGACTCGAACAGCAGACAGCAGTGCTTGCCGCGAACCGTCCCGGCGTGGACCAGGCGATGAACAACGTCATGGCCAACAAGACGTCCAACGACGCGAGCGCGCCGACCGTGACTCCGTTCGGAATGGCGATGCTCGCGGCATCGATCGCCCGCGGCAGTGCCCCGCTGCCGATGATGGTCTTCGGACAACCGGCAACCGCCGACGTCGCGCCGACGGCATTGCCCGGCGACGTCAACAATCGTCTGCGTGACGCCATGCGAGGCGCCGGCGGACTGGCTGGGTACCCGGACATGATGGCGGCCGGCGCAGCGAGCGGTGACGATCGCTGGTTCTACGGATCACGCGGAGACTTCGCGTTTGCAGTGTTCGTCGCAGACGCTGACGGCGGTGATCGAGCAATGCAGATGACGGACAAGCTCTTCCAGGAACTCGGCAAGCCTGCCGACAAGTAGTACCAAGCACCGCGAGTAGATTCCTGGTTCGTGAACCTGCTCGATTTCCTTTTCCTCGTCGTAGCGGGATTCTTCAGCGGTCTAGTCGGTTTTGTCACCGGTCTTGCATCGATCGTCTCGTACCCGGCGCTGCTGAGCGTCGGGCTCTCGCCGGTCAGCGCGAACATGACCAATACCGTCGCGTTGGTGGCCGTCGGCGTCGGCGCATTGGCGAACTCGTCCCGTGAAGTTGCCGATACCGGTCCGAAACTTGTTCGCTGGTCTCTCTATTCGGCTGCCGGTGGCATCGTCGGTGCCCTGATTCTGTGGTTGGCACCGGAAGGTTCGTTCGAATCCGTTGTGCCGGCGATGGTCGTGTTCGCCTCGCTCGCGCTGTTACTGCAACCGAAGATTCGTGAGTTGTCCGGCGGCGGTGACCGTCCCGGAATCTACTCGGCAGCACTGTTTGCCGTCGCGGTCTACGGCGGCTATTTCGGTGCCGGTGCCGGCGTCATCTTCCTGGCCGCGACGCTCATCCTCACTTCCGAAACGGTGTGGCGTGCAACGATCCTGAAGAGCTTCTTTCTCGGCATTGCCAATCTTGTGGCTGCACTCATCTTCGCCTTCTCCGGACAGGTGCATTGGGTGGCCGCGTTGGCGATGGCACTCGGCGCTTTGGCCGGAGGGTGGTGTGGCCCGCCCGTCGTCAAGAAAATCCCGCCATCGGTACTGCGTGTGGCAGTGGCGACAGCGGGATTCGTGTTGGCTCTGTGGTTGTGGGTGAAGTGAGACCGTCTACTTCACGCCCTGCATCAGCTTCTTGATCCACGGCGAGGCAAGAGCAAGAATCACTCCGATTCCGATCGACGAGAAACCGATGATCAGGAAGAACGGGCGACTGTCGTCGATGTCGAAGTAACCGGCCAAGGTTCCCGCCATCGAAGAACCCAACGCAACGGACAAGAAGAACAACGCCACCATCTGAGTGTGGAAATGCTCGGGCGCGAGTTTGGTTGCAAGGGAAAGGCCGACGGGGGACAGGAAGAGTTCCGCGAAGGTGAAGAGCAGAAGCACGCCGGCCAGGCCGAGGAGCGGTGCACTGTTCGGTCCGCCACCGGTGATCGGGATGAACGCCAGGAACGCCAGACCCATGGTGCCGGTACCGAGCGCGAACTTGATCGGCGACGACGGCTGACGGTCACCGAGTTTTGTCCACATCGCTGCAAACACGCCGGCAAAGATGATGATGAACACCGGGTTGATCGACTGCACCCACGTCGGCGGGAAGTCCCAACCGAAGAGATTGCGGTCCAGGAGTTTGTCGGAGATCACCGGCACGGTAGTGAACTGCTGCTGAAACAGCGACCAGAAGGCCGCGCTCGCGATGAACATCGGGATGAACGCAAAGACTCGACTGCGTTCGACCTTGGTCACCTTCTTGCTGGTGAGCATGAGGAGGAAGTAACCGACGGACGCGACGATCGTGAGTCCGACAACGACGTCGGACATGTTGTCGGCCGTGATCAAACCGGTGATCGAGGCGACCGCGACGACGACGATCGCGGCAATGCCGATCCCGATGTAGAGCGCGCGCTTGTCTGCGGGCAACGGGTTGCCGGGCTCGGCACCGATTCCGTGAAGATGCTTGCGGCCCAGCGTGTACTGGATCAGGCCGAGAGCCATGCCGACCGCGGCGAGAGCAAAACCGGCGTGGAATCCCCAGGCGTCCTGGACGGCTCCGGTGAGCAGTGGGCCGACAAGACCGCCGATGTTGATTCCCATGTAGAAGATGGAGAATCCGGCGTCGCGGCGAACATCCTGTTCGGAATAGAGATCTCCGACCAGAGAGGTCGCATTGGCCTTCAGGCCGCCACTGCCGAAGGCGACCATGACCAGGCCGACGCCGACACCCCACATGCCGGGAAGAACCGACAAGGCGATGTGGCCGGCCATCACCAGCGAAGCACTGTAGAAGAGCGTGCGCTCGGAGCCGAGAAGTCGGTCGGCCACCCACGCGCCGAGAATCGTCGACAGATAGACGGTGCCGCCGTACGCGCCGACGATGCTGGTCGCTGCCGCCTGACTGATGCCGAGGCCGCCGTCGCTGACGCTGTAGTACAGGTAGTAGATGAGGATGCCTTGCATCCCGTAGAAGGAGAATCTCTCCCACATCTCGACGCCGAACAGGTTCGCCAGCGCAAAGGGTTGGCCGAAGAACCCCCGGTCTTCTTTCTCGCTACGTTCGACGGGCTCCGTAGTGTTGCTCATCCGAAAAGTGTCCTACGTGCTCGAGCATTTCGGGTAGTTCCGAGCCGTGGAGTTTGGTTACGACTTGGTGCGGATTTTCGATACCAGCGGAGCGAGTGCGCGCCAACCGAGAAGGAACGCGCCGAGGACCAGCGTCGCGACGACGATGAAGCTGAACTGGGTGCCCTGGCCACTCAACACTCGCAGGATCATGCCGATGACGACGGCGCCGAGCCAAACGACAATGCCGGTGGGAAGAAGGAGAACGGCGTTGAACTTGTCGCGGTACAGCGCGAACGTGGCAGCCCATCCGATCACCAGGCCGGTCAGGAAGGGCCAGGATGTCTTCGCCAGACCGGCGAGCGCGTTGGCTTCTTCGTGGGTACGGCGCCCTATCGCGCAGAAGATTATGACAAGAATGGCGTCGATCAGCAGGAATGGTGCGTACTTCTTCACGCTCACACCATACGACTGTGCGCCTTTATTAACCGCGGGCGGTTAATAAAGGCGCACAGTGCTGTTAAGCCTGGAGGCCGGCTTCGATCTCGAGGGTGATCGTGATCTTGTCGCCGACAACTGCTCCGCCGCCTTCGAGGGGCATCTCGATGGAGATGTCGAAGTCCTTGCGGTTGATGACGGTGGTGGCTTCGAATCCGGCGACGGGGCCCTGGCCCATGCCCGGGTTGACGCCGTTGAACTCGAGGTTCAGCTCGACCTCGCGGGTGACGCCGTGGAGCGTGAAGTCGCCGGCGAGGACGAAGTCGCTGCCCTTGGAGCGCACTGCGGTGGACTTGAAGGTGGCCTTCGGGAACTTCTCGACGTCGAAGAAGTCAGCGGACTTGATGTGGCCGTCGCGCTGCTCGTTCTTGGTGTTGATGGAGTCCACGGAGATCTCGGCCTCGACGGCGGGGGTTCCGTCTTCGGCAACGGTGATCGTTCCCGAGAACTCGTCGAATGTTCCACGAACCTTGGAAACCATGAGGTGGCGAACCGAGAATCCGACAGTGGAGTGGACGGTGTCGATGACCCAGGTTCCGGCGGTCAATGTGGGCAAGGTTGCGGTGGTCATGGAAGCTCCTGAATAAGTAGTTGAATGTTCAAGTTCTTGTAGCTTCAACTATGGACCCCAGGAAATCCTTCCGCAAGATCATGTGAGCTGCATCACAGTGTTTGTGCTTGCGGCATAGACGGCGTGAAGCGCCGACGCTGTCACCGACTGATGCACCGCAATGCCCCAGCGCCCTTCGCTGTTCACCACGCATTCTGCGATGGTGACTGCCGAATTCGCACTACCGGAAGACTCCGGGTTGCGGGGCAGTGAATGCTGGGTGAGCGAGACGACCTCGACGGCCGAGCCCTGTTCCGTCAGGATCTTGCTCAATGCCTCGACCGGCCCGGACGCACTCGCGGCGGCGGTGACCTCGCGTCCGTCGCGATCAATGGCGACGAACAACTGATCACCGTCGGCGGTGTGTTCCAGTGAGTACCGACGCACTCCTCCGTTGTACCCGTACTCGCGCAGCAGCAGTTTCCACAGCTGGTCGGCGGTCATTTCGGTGCCCGAGTCGTCGGTTTCGAGCTGCACCCGCGAGGCGAAGTCGATTTGCAGGCGCCGGGGGAGTTCGACCCCGTACTCGGTCTGCAACAGATAAGCGATTCCGCCTTTGCCCGACTGGCTGTTCACACGAATCACCGCCTGGTAATCGCGGCCGACGTCGGCGGGGTCGATCGGCAGATAGGGGACTGCCCACGGCGCCGATCCCGGATCGACGCCGGCAGCCTCCGCGCTCTCGTAGTGATGGGCGAAGCCCTTCTTGATCGCATCCTGGTGGGTTCCGGAAAATGCCGTGTACACGAGATCTCCGCCGTACGGGTGGCGCTCGTGGACGGGAATTCGGTTGCAGTACTCCACCGTTCGACGGATCTTGTCGATGTCGGAGAAGTCGATTTCCGGATCGACGCCCTGTGCATGCAGATTCAGCCCCAGCGTGACCAGGTCGACGTTGCCCGTGCGCTCGCCGTTGCCGAACAGGCATCCCTCGACGCGCTGCGCGCCGGCCAGTACTGCCAGTTCGGCACATGCAACCCCGGTGCCGCGGTCGTTGTGCGGGTGGACCGAGAGAATCACCGAATCGCGTCGGGCCAGGTTCTGGTGCATGTATTCGATCTGGTCGGCATAGATGTTGGGGGTGGCGATTTCGACTGTGGCAGGCAGGTTGTGGATGACCGGGCGGTCGGGACTGGCGTCCCAGAGTTCGGTGAGGCTGTTGCAGACCTGCAGGATGTAATCGGGTTCGGTGAGGTTGAAGACCTCGGGGGAGAACTCGAATCGCCACCCGTCGTGGCCTTCGCCGCCACGGGCCACGTCCTGCGCCGCGCGGAAAATCATGTCGTGCAACTCTTCTCGCTCTTTGCCGAGAACCACGTTTCGCCACGTCGGCGCAGTCGCGGTGTACATGTGGACGACCGCGTTCGGCAGTCCCTCGATCGACTGGTACGTCCGTTCGATCAAATCCGTACGCGCGGCGGTGAATACGACGATGGTGACGTCGTCGGGAACGAGATCGAACCGCACCAGGTCGCGAACGAAATCGAAATCGGTCTGGCTCGCAGAGGGATAGCCGACCTCGATTTCCTTGTAGCCGATCGCCACCATCAGTTCGAACATTCGGCGCTTGCGTTCGGGGTCCATCGGTTCTGCGAGGGCTTGATTGCCGTCACGCAGATCGACGGGCACCCACAGGGGCGCCGCGGTGGTGCGATTGGACGGCCACGTTCGGTCGAAAATCGGAATGTCGACGCGATCCCACGCGGCGCGATAGCGCTCGGACGGCATGGGTGACGGCTTCTGGTTGTTCCAGCGGTTGGCGCGGGTAGTACTCATCTTCGGTTTCTCCTGCGGTCGAGTCGAGAGACCGGCATGGCGAAACCCCGCGGAGGGGTGCCGGTCTGTCAGGCCCCGCCGCGGCAGTCGAGAAGGAGTGCTCCTGTAGCCATGCGGGCTACACTAGAACGAAATCACTTATCAGACAACCTGAGGAGTTCACGTGTCACCGATCGTCGAGCGTCGGCTGCTCACCGACCAGGCTGCGGAGTTGCTGCGAGCGCGGATCGTGAGCGGTGAATGGGAAGTCGGCGCCAAACTTCCAGGTGAAACCACTTTGGCTGCGCAGTTGGGTATCGGTCGGTCCACCATCAGGGAAGCGGTGCGGACCCTCGCGGGCCTCGGCATGCTCGAATCGAGACAGGGTGCCGGCGTCTTCCTACGGAGTACGACGCCTCCGGATCAGTGGCCGCGCGTGCTCGAAGCCGAGGCGATTCTTCATGTCGTCGAGGTGCGAAACGCGGTCGAGATCGAAGCGGCTCGCCTCGCAGCGCAGCGCCGCGATGCCGTTGACGTCGCGGCTCTGCGGCAGGCGCTCGACGGTAGAACTGCTGCCGCCCATTCCGGGGACGCAGCCTTCGTCGACGCCGATATCGCCGTCCACCGGGCAGTGGTGGATGCGGCACACAATCCCGTGCTGTCGGAACTCTTCGAGACTTTTGTGCCGCGTCTGCGGGCCGCGTTGATCGAGTTGATCGCGGTTCTGGACCTGCATCCACACAGTCAGCCGGATGCGGACGAGCATCGAATGTTGGTGGACGCCATCGAAGCCGGCGACGCGGAGGCAGCGGTACGGATCAGCCGAGCCCACCTCGACGACATGGCAGCAGCGCTGCGACGCTAGACGCCGGGTTGTTCTCGACGTTCGAACTCGAGATCCATCTCGAGGTCTTCGTGGTGGGTTGCACGGAATGACACGAGGAAGACGAGCCATCCCACCAGAGCGACAAGTACGAAACTGATTATCCGATAAACGAATACCGCTGCTGCGGCTTGCGCCCAGGTAGAGCCCGCCATGGTCAGTGCTGTGATGAGCACGGGCTCGACATAGCCGAGACCGCCCGGCATGAGGGGAATACTGCCCACCGCTTTCGCCGCTGTGAACGCGATCAGCAGGCCGGCGAAGGACGGATCGGCTCCTACTGCCCAACAAGCGAAACCGAGACAGAGGACGTCGGCAACTCGGTGAACTGCCGACCATCCGAAGGCAACCGCAGTGTCGGTCCGACTGAGTTCAACCGAGTCCAGTTGCTTGAGGATTTCGGACCAACGGTGCATACCGCGCCCGGTCGGGTTTTTGCGGGAACGGTTGTACAGCGCCAGAACTCGGTGCCCGATGCGTTCGATGCTGCCGGGATTCTGGGCTACGTATCGCAACGCCAGAAACAGTGCTGCCATGCCGACGAGCGAAATCGTCAGCGTCACCGGGCTGACCTTGGTGCCGAACGCCACTGCGCCAGTGGCACCGAGTAGTGCCAGAGTCGCGGCGGCGATGACACCGCACATTGCCAACTGCCAGGACGCGACAACCGGCGTAGCCCCCCACTTTCGAGTCTGCTTGTACGTGAACGCTGTCGAGAAGACCTGGCCGGCAGGCAACGTCAACGCCATCGCCGTGCTGGCGTAGATGACCGAGAGGTTCTTGAGGTGACCGGCGACAACACCTGCCGCGTTGAGAAGGCGCTGCTGAACGGACGCGTAACCACTGAGGGACACCGCCTGGGCGGCTACACAGGCAGCCACCCAACCCCAATGGATTTCGGTGAGAGCTTGCCAGTACTCGTTGAGACGAGGCCACAGGATGATTCCCTCGACGATCAGAAGGGCGATCAGAGCCACCCCGAGCAGCCACTTCAACCACCAGAAGCGCCCTCTGGCCCGACTGGTCTCGGCCACGGGCGAGCGTGGTCGTCTCAGTCGCCGTGGGGTGTTTCCAGGCTGAGCCATCGACTCACCCTAACCAATTTGATCCGGATCGACCTCTGGATACTTTTCGGGCCACGCCAGATGCGTCAGTCGTCGGCGCCCACGCAGTTGGACTTGCTCGCCGAGTTCCCACTCGGCCTGTTCCTCTTCGTCGGCGAAATACAGCGCGCTCGTCGACGCCAGCACTCGGCTGGGCCGAAGCTTCGCGAGCTCGGTGAGCCGTGACGCCTCATTGACCGGATCACCGATCACGGTGTACTCGAAACGTTCGGCAGCACCGATGTTGCCGGCGACCGCGAGCCCCGCGCTCACGCCGATACCGACGTCCAGACCGGTGATGTCGTTGAGCTTGAACCGCAGCTCGCGCGCCGCCGCGAGGGCTGCCGTCGGAGCGTCGGGTCGATCGAGTGGTGCACCGAAGATGGCGAGCGCCGCATCACCCATGAACTTGTTGACAAAACCGTGGTGGCGATCGATGACGTCGACGACCACACGGAAGAACTCGTTGAGCAGCTCGACCACTTCGCCCGGCGGGCGCTCGGCCGCGGCACCGGTTGATCCGACCATGTCGACGAACAGAACTGCCACGAATCGAGTTTCGCCGCCCAGTTCGGTACCGAACTTCAGCGCGCGGCGGGCCACGTCCTCGCCGACGTGCTGGCCGAAGAGCTCACGCAGCAGGCGACGCTCGTCGGACTCTTTCATCATGCGGTTGAAGCCGACTTGGAGCCGGCCGATCTCACTGCCGTCGAACACCTCGACGCGTACGTCGGTGGCGCCGCGCTGCACTCGCTCGATGGCGCGTCGCAGTTGTCGGATCGGATCGGAGATCTGAGTAGCCGTCAGCATCGACAGTGCAAAGGCCTGCACGATCGCCATGATCGAGATGAGCAGGATCGCCCACGCGAGTGAGTCGGGGGAGAACTCGAGATTCGTCGTGAGCTGCGTCGAGCACAGCAAGATGATGCCTGCGACGGGCATCAGCGTGCCGAGTCCCCAGGTCATCGCCAGCCGGGTTCCGACGCCCGGCGCCATGGTCCGATCGAATTCGCCCTCGCTCAACGCCTGGGCGGCGACCGGACGCAAGATGCGCTCGCCGAGCATGTAGGTGAACCCGAAGGTCGTGGTCGCGGCCATGCAGACCGTCACGATCACGGCGATCGCGAGTCCGGGCATCTCGGTGATGGTCAGGAACACGAAGATGATGCCGCCCAGAATCCACAGCACCAGGTGAACGATGGCCTGGCGAAGCGGCGCGTGAAGTGCCGCCATCTGCTCGGACCTCGTCGGTGGACCACCGCGCAGCCGCCAACGAATGACCGACTTCAACATCATGGCCGCCGCGGTGAGGCTGACGGCACCCGCGAATGCCAGGTAAACGCCGAAGATCGCGAAGTTGCGGACACGGTCGGCAACTATCGCGTCGGACTCCTGGATCGGCACGCCGTACCGCACGAAAGCGAAGACCAGTACCGCGCCGATCAGATTGGCCGCGAGCATGGAGAGCATATAGAGGGGCCACCGGCTGCGGATGGTCACCGCTATTGCTCTGTATGAGGCCCGCACAGGGTTCAATTTAGCTGGCAGAGCTCGAAGTGTTGGTACGCGCGTCCGATTATTGGTCCGCTCACCTGTGTCGGCCGGTCCGGTTAGGCTCGCGAGGTGAACGCAAACAGGGGGCGTGCGGAGCGAGCTTCGAGGATGAACAAACCCATCTCCGCCGACGCTCGGGCGGTGCATCCGGGCGTGCGTATCGCGGCAGAATGGTCGTGGCGCCTCATCGTGATCTTTGCCGGGCTACTGGTTCTCGGATACGTGGTTCTGCGCCTCGAGACCGTGCTCATCCCGGTGGGGCTGGCTCTACTGGCATCGGCTCTGTTGATTCCGGTTGTCGATCGGCTACAGGTGTGGGGAGTTCCTCGCTCGGCAGCTGTGATCGTCGTTCTGCTTGCCTCGATCGGACTGGTCGCGGGAATCATGACGTTTGTCGTCGAGCAGTTCATCGACGGGTTGCCCCAGCTCACCGACCAGTTCACGGCCAGCGTCACGCAGATTCAGAACTGGCTCACCAGCGGACCGCTGCACTTCAGCGAGGATCAGATCCGCCAGGCTGGTGATTCGGTCGTCAAGTCGGTGCAATCCAATCGTGAGTCCCTGACCAGCGGCGCCTTGACCACGGCGACAGTCATCGGCGAGATCTTCACCGGGGCATTGCTGACGCTGTTCACTCTCATCTTCTTCCTCTACGGCGGCGACCAGATCTGGCAGTTCGTCACCCGGATCGTTCCCACCGACGCTCGTCGTCGCGTGCGGATCGCCGGTTCTGCAGGTTTCGGGTCGCTGATCGGTTACGTGCGGGCCACGGTCGCGGTTGCAGCCGCCGACGCGATCGGTATCGGTGCCGGCCTGGCGATTCTCGGGGTGCCGCTCGCCCTGCCGCTGGCGTCGTTGGTGTTCATCGGCGCGTTCATCCCGATCGTCGGTGCATTTCTGACCGGTTTTCTCGCGGTGCTTGTCGCTCTGGTCACGAAGGGTTTCCTGACGGCACTGATCGTCCTCGGCATCATCATCGGCGTCATGCAGCTCGAAGCGCACGTGATGCAACCGCTGTTGTTGGGTCGCGCTGTTCGCCTGCATCCGCTGGCAGTCGTTCTCGCCATTACAACGGGCATCGTCCTCGCCGGAATCGTCGGCGGGCTCTTGGCTGTTCCGATCGTCGCGGTCCTGAATACCGCCATTCGTTCCCTCCTCGCCGACGACCCGGATATCGCGTACGCCGAACTGCACGTCGAAGATCCGGAGACCCCACTGTTCCCCGCCGAACCCGACGAGCCGCGCGCCGAGCCTCGCATCGTGAACCCCACTCCTCCCGATGACTGAGCCCACCCGCCGTCGTCGGCTGCACTATCAGCCGACCGTTCGCGAGGCGTCGGGCGTCGACACCGACCCTGATGCCCCGCTGTGGCGGGCGGCGCAGGCATTTCGCCTCGTCACGCTGGTGTACGCGATCAGCTACCAGTTCGCTTCGGCCTCCGACTACACCAACTCCCGGCTCAGCTGGTTCTTCGTCGCTCTGATGGCCGTGTGGACCGGGGTGTCGGCGCTGTTGCTCGGAACTTCCGGTGCTCTGTTCGGTAAGACGCTGCCGAGGTACCAGGTGGTGATCGCCGATCAGGTGGTCGTCATCTTGCTGATGGCGTCGACGAGGCTGGTCTCCGACCACGAGTGGTATCAGAATCACCAGACGCTCCCCACCACGCTGTGGGCCACCAACGCGGTCATCTCCGCGGCAATTCTCGGCGGGCCGTGGCTCGGTATGGCGTCCGGAGTTGTCATTTCGGCGGCCAGCGCGATCATCCGCGATCAGGTCAACCTGGATCTCTGGCGCGATGCGACGGCTCCCGTTCTCGTATCGGTTGGTCTGGCGTTGGGCTTGGCCACCACCACCGCTCGGCGCTCGCATCGGCAACTCGAACAAGCCGTACGTCTGGCCGCGGCAACGGAAGAGCGCGAACGCTTGGCACGCGAAGTACACGACGGCGTTCTGCAGGTGCTGGCGATGGTGCGCCGGCGAGGAGCCGCACTCGGCGGCGAGGCAGCTGAGCTGGCCGCTCTGGCCGGCGAGCAGGAGGTCGCGTTGAGAATGCTGATTTCCGAGCAGGTTTCGGGTGCCGCGGCAGATGTCGGCGGACAGACAGTGGATCTGTGTCCGCTGCTGACTACGCAGGCCAGCACGTCGGTGTCGGTGTCGACGCCCGCGCATCCGGTCGTGATCGAGCGCGATCGAGCAATCGAACTGGCAGCCATCGTCGACAATGCCCTGTCCAATGTCGGGCTTCACGCCGGTCCTGCGGCGAAGGCGTACGTATTGCTCGAAGATCTGCCGGACGAGGTGATCGTCAGTGTCCGCGACGACGGCGTCGGAATCCCCGAAGGTCGCTTGGCGCAGGCCGAGGCCGAAGGCCGCATGGGAGTATCGAAGTCCATTCTCGGTCGAGTACAGGTGCTCGGCGGAACTGCAGTCCTGCAAACGGGGCCGGGGGAGGGCACCGAATGGGAGATCAACGTTCCGAAGGGGAAGAGTGAGCGTGGCTGACGAAAAGGGCGAGAATCCGGTGACGGTGATGGTCGTCGACGATCACCCGATGTGGCGCGACGGTGTCTCCCGGGACCTCGAAGCCGCGGGCTTCACCGTGAGCGCCACGGCGGAGGGTGTCGAGAGTGCGCGCCGCCGAGCCGCCGCCGTGCAACCGGCCGTGGTTCTGATGGACATGAACCTGCCGGACGGAAACGGTGCCGACGCCACCACCGCAGTGCTCGAGGTTTCGCCGAAGAGCAAGGTACTCGTGCTTTCCGCCTCCGCCGAGCGTGACGACGTCCTCGACGCGGTCAAGGCCGGAGCGTCGGGTTACCTGGTCAAGAGTGCTTCGGTGGCGGAACTTCTCGAGGCCGTGCGAGCGACTTTCGACGGACAAGCCGTCTTCACACCCGGCCTCGCCGGATTGGTGCTCGGCGAGTACCGCCGGATGTCGACGGCACCGGCCGACGATCGCGCACCCGAGCTGCCTCGGCTCACCGACCGTGAGACCGAAGTGCTCCGTCTTGTCGCCAAGGGGCTGAGCGCAAAACAGATCGCCACGAGGCTCTCGCTCAGCCACCGGACCGTCGAAAACCACGTCCAGGCGACGCTGCGGAAACTTCAGTTGGCCAATCGCGTCGAGCTCACGCGATACGCAATAGAACAAGGACTCGAATAACGTTTATCCTGGAAATCATGGAGGCCAGGAATCTACGCGTATCCGATGCCGAACGAGAGCACGTCGGCGAGCTGCTGCAGAAAGCTGTCGGTCAAGGGATGCTCTCGCTCGGTGAGTTCACCGAGCGCATGGACACTGCCTTGGCTGCAAAGACGCGAGGTGAGCTCAACTCGGTTCTCGCCGATCTTCCGGGCATCACGCTGATCTCCGACTACGACCCACCCGCGTATCCCAATGCAGGTCAGCCGATGTACCAAGGCCAGCCGTATCCTGCGCCGACATACCAACCCCAGCCGCCGCCGGTTCACCCGAGCCCGCCTTACCGCGCTTCCGTCGGGGCTCCGGTAGTCGGTAACTACGGAGCGGCAAATGCTGCCGTGATCCGTGGACGAATGGCGACGGTGACGCGGAACGGCGCATGGATCGTTCCTCCCGCTGTCGTGGTCGATACCAGAATGTCCAGTGTGACTATCGATTTCACGCGCGCTGTGATGCAGACGCAGGTCGTGAACATCTCGATCGACGACTACGCCAGTTCGATTTCACTGATCGTTCCCGAAGAGGCGACGGTGGACATGAACGGTGTCGAGGCAGTCGGAGGAAGTGCGTCGAACAAGGTTCGTTCCGGCCCGCAGATGGGCCCGCTGCATCTGGTGGTGCACGGCAAGGTGCGATTCGGCAGTGTCACCGCGAAGCATCCCTTCGGTACCACGATCCGAAAGATGTTCGGCTCCTGACCTTTCAGTGATACGCGCGGGTCAACATCTCGGCGACGCACACGGGTTTGTCACCGTGTTCTCGTTCGAATGTCTGCGTCACCGTGATCTGGACGCCGCCATTGATCGGTTCGACTTTGCTCAACGTCGCACGCATGCGAACGCGAGAGCCAACCGGAAGCGGAGCAGGCAACCTGACCTTGTCGAATCCGCAATTGAGAGCAAACGCAAAACCCTCGAGCGAGAACATCGCATACGAGAACATGGGGCCGAGTGAGAGCGTGTAGTTGCCGTGCGCGATCGTTCCACCGAACGGTGACTCCTTCGCGCGATCCACATCGACGTGAATCCACTGATCGTCGCCGGTGACCCGGGCGAACTCGTCGATGGACTCCTGCGTGACATCGTGCCAGTCGCTGACGCCCAACTCTTGGTTCAGGTTGGCGCTGAGGTCTTCTGCTCCGGTGAGTACAAGCATGAATCTTCCTTTGATCGGTAGGTGCTGGCAGTCGGTCAGTGACTTTCGATGCCGAATCCCACACCGTGCGTCTGTGCGATCTCGGCGGTGGCAACGAGATCGAATTCGATCCCGAAATCTGCTTCTACCCGCGCTGCAACCGATTCCGCGGCGGAACCTGCTTCGGCCAGTAGTTTCGGCATCAGTTCGAACAGGTCTTCCATCCCTCCGGGCGTGATGATTTCGATAATCCGTGCTGGAGCGTCGTCGGGATTCCACACGGCGTGCCACTGGCCACGCGGTTTGAAGATCATGGCGCCAGTCTCCGCGTAGACGACCTCGTCTCCGACCATCGCTGCGACGCGGCCACTTTGAACCACCGTGTACTCGTCTTCGCGGCTGTGGCGATGGACCGGTGAGGTCATCGAATGCGGAGCGATGCGGTGTTGTACAAGAGAGAATCCTCCCTCGGTTTGTTTGCTTCGAACCATCATCCGGACGCCGGTGGCCGCGAGAGTCCCGGTGAGATCTACGTCCGGTCCGAGGACGGTCGTCGTGGTGTGGTTTGCGGAATTCGGTGACATCGATTTGGTCCTTTGCCGTCGTGAGCGTCGTTGGCTGCGCTCCGGTTTCGATTCTCGAATCATGTACCAATCGGTCTAGTGATGCAAGGCTTTGGCTATTTATGCACTTCAAGTGTTGTCGATATGTGTACTGATCGGTATGTTGAACTTATGTCTACAAGGGATTTGTTGGTCGATGCCGCTGCCGACTTGTTGCAGCGGAAGGGGTACGCGGGAACGGGTGTGTCGGAAGTGCTCTCGGCGAGCGCGACCACCAAGGGGTCCTTGTACTTTCACTTTCCCGGCGGCAAGGAAGAACTCGCAGGCGAGGCTCTGAGGCGACGCGGTGAGGCAATGGCCGATTTCATCCGGCATCTCCTGGAGAGCTCACCCGATGCCGCCACCGCGATCTCGGCATTTGCTGCCGCACTGGCTGCGCGTTTGTCGGATTCGGACTACGAACGTGGATGCGCCCTGGCTACGGCAACACTGGATGCCGCAACCGAATCAGAGGTCATCCGTGGTGCTTGTGCGGACGGGTACAACTCGTGGCTGGGGCTGCTGGCTCAGCGCCTCGAATCCGACGGTTGGTCCCGCGAAGACGCAGAGTCCGAGGCAATTCTCGCTCTGTCCGCACTCGAGGGCGCGCTTGTCCTCGCTCGGGCGCGTCAGGATCCCGCTCCGCTTCACACTTCGGGTCGGTTGCTCTCCGAACGATTGCGGAATGCAGCGCCTCGGCGATAGTTCCCTGTCGGTCGATGGTGCTGTCAGTCGAAGGTGTCCTCAGTTGAATACGAGAAGTCCCCAGGCTGATCGAGTAGTACTACTCATCTGATCGGTTCGGCCACGCAGCAAGCTCGTAGCCATGACCACACCGAGTTCTTCCGCCGTCGATCCGCGACTGGTGACCGCCCTCTCGGCCGAGTGCGACAGCATCGGCCGGCAGTTGCGCCACATGGGTCAGAACCTGTCGATCCTGCAGACTCAGCTGGCCTCGGCTACTGTTCCCCCGCCCATGCCGGTAGTTCCGGCACCCGCAGCTCCGGCGCCACAGATGCCGCCAATGCGTCCTCAGCAGAACGTGCCCACCTGGCAGCCGCCGACGTATCCGGTTGCCGCACCTCGCCAGCCCTGGTGGCAACGCGACGGTGTCATCAGTCGACTCCTGGCCGCCGCCGGTGTAGCCGTCACACTGATCGGCGTCGTGATGCTGCTGGTACTTGCAGCGCAGGCCGGATTCTTCGGACCGCCGCTGCGGGTGCTCGGTGGCGCACTCCTTTCCGGCGCCTTGGTGTTTGCCGGAGTGCGGGTCCACGGACGACCAGGTGGCAAAGTGGGAGCGATTGCTCTGGCTGCCACCGGTTTTGCGGGAATGTACCTCGACGTCGTCGCTGCCTCTGTTCTCTACGGTTGGGTGACGACGCCGCTCGCGGTGGTGATTGCCTTCGGGATTGCCGCGGCCGGGGTTGCTTTGGCGGTGAAATGGGATTCCGAATCACTGGCACTCATGATCGTTCTGGGCGCAGCGGTGCTGGCTCCCGTGTTGACGTCGGGAATATCGTTGACCCTCATCGGTTTCCTCTTCGCGATCCAGTCGGCGACATTCTCCGCCCAGCTCGGTCGTGACTGGAAGTACCTGGGTATGGCGCGCACCGTACCCGTGGTTCTCGCGCTGCTCGTAGCGGTAGCGTCGAATGCAATCTTCAGCGAATCCGGTAACAGTGCAGTGCAATTGGTGATCAGTGCCGGCGTGGTTGCAATCGTGGGGGCCGGCTGCGCGATGGCCGTGCAGTGGAGGGGTTCGCCCTCGCGTGACGGCATTGCAGGGGCGTGGTCCACCGCTACCTTTGTTGTCTCGTCTCTTCCGCTGATGAGCGTCGGAGCCGTGCTCGGGCGCACCGAATCCGCAGTGCTGTACGGAATTGCAGCGCTACTACTACTTTCCGCTGCAGCGGCGGCCAAGCCTTTGCCGACGCAACTACGATTCGGACTGGGCGCAACCGGCGCTCTCGCATTGTTGCTGTGCTGCTTGTCCGGGGCGACGGAATCTCTGGCCGTACCGCTGGTCCTCACCGTCGGCATGATCTTCCTCGGAGTCTCGCTGTATGCGGGTTCGCGCTTCGTCTTCGCCCTCGGAACCGCCTTTGCGGCAATCGGATCGATCGGATACCTCACGACGGTTCCGCCGGAAGCGTTGACGACTGCCCGTGCCGCATCCATGCAACTCGGTGCGATCACGGCACTCTCGAGCCTGACGGCGATAGGTGCACTGGTGACGCTGGTGTGGGCGATTCACCGACTGAAGTTGATCGCCGATTCGAATGCGGCGGTTCTATGGGCGGCCGCAGGGTTCGCTGTCCTCTACGCGGTGACGTGTGCGCTCGTCTCATCCGGCGTCGAAATCTTCGACAGTGCAACCGGATTTGTTGCCGGGCACAGCGTTGCAACCATCGTCTGGATGCTTGCCGCCACGTCAGCGCTGGTGCTCGGCCTGAACAACCGTCAGCACGCTCGCGTTTTGCTCGGAGCTGGTCTTGCTCTCACCAGCGCGGCAGTGGCCAAGCTGTTCCTCTTCGACCTGGCCACGCTCAGTGGGCTGGTGCGCAGCGTTGCCTTCCTGGTGGTCGGCTTGCTGCTCCTGCTGGTCGGGACTCGTTATGCACGAGCCTTCGCCAAGCAGGAGCAGGTCAGCTCCGCTTCTGGCGAGCGATGAGCTCGCTGACACTGATGGCGCCTGCGTCGTCAGGTCGGTGCCTGCCGGTGGCGTTGTCGTCGCCGTCAGAGGCATCCGAGACTCGGGGCTCGGTGGGACGACGCTCCGGAGCGATCGGTGGAGGCGGCGACTGGGGGGTCGCCTCCACCGAGGTCGGGGCCGAGCCGTTTGTTGCAGCGCCATTTGTTGCAGAACCGTTGGTAGCACCGTTTGCAGAGCCATTCCGGCTCGAGCCGTTGGTACCTGAACCGCTGCTTGCCGAACCGTTAGTACGCGAAGGCGTCCGGACCACCGGCAGCGGCCGTGAGGCCGGGGGAGTCTGTTCCCGAGCCCGCAGGTCCGACAACCAACTCTCGATGGGACGCTCGGCCGGCGCAGCGGGCGTCGGGTTTCTCCGCTTGTCGGTGGTGTTCGGTTGCGGTCGGTACGAAGGATTGGGGACCGGTGCCTCGATCAAGTTCTGGGGCGCGCTGGCTGCACTCCCGATATCGAGACGACGTCGCGGTGCCGGCTTCTCCGCGGCAGGTGTATCCGTGTTCGGTGCCTTGATCGTCATTTCGCTGAGCGGAATGGGCTCGGTGAGAGGATCGGGAACACGAGGTCCGCTTTCCGGCTGTGCAGCCGGGGCAGGCGGCGGCATGACCCGCGAGGCCGCTTCGATCTTGCGCGGCTGACCCGGTCCGGCGATCGCACCGACGGGCGCGATCTGCGGGACGTTTGCGAGCACAAGTTCGTTGTCGAGGATCGGCTCACCCAGCCCGATCTTCTGCTGGATCCGCTTCATCCAGGCCGGGGCCCACCAGCAGTCGTCGCCGAGCAGTTTCATGGTCGCGGGGACCAGGAACATTCGGATCAGTGTGGCGTCGATGATCAGCGCGGAGATCATGCCGTACGAGATGTACTTCATCATCACCAGATCGGACAGGCCGAATGCACCGGTGACCACGATCAGAATCAGTGCGGCAGCGGTGATGATCCGGCCGGTATGTGCCGTGCCGATTCGGATGGATTCGGTAGTACTCGCGCCCTGCGCTCGCGCTTCGACCATGCGGGAGAGCAGGAACACTTCGTAGTCGGTCGACAGGCCGTAGACGATCGCGATGATCAACACCAGGACGGGAGACATGATCGGTCCCGGCGTGAAGTTCAACAGACCGGAACCGTGCCCGTCGATGAAGATCCAGGTCAAGATTCCGAGCGTCGAACCCAGGCCGAGCGCGCTCATCAACGCAGCCTTGATGGGCAGGACGAGCGAACCGAACGTCAAGAACATCAGCAGCGTCGTCAGCAGGATGACCGATACGACCATCAGCGGCAGACGGTCGAGCAACGCGTCGACGCTGTCCTGCTCGATGGCCGGAGTACCGCCGACGAGCACAGTTGTGCCCTCGGGCCAATCCGCGGATCGCAGATAGTCGATGGTGGGACGTGCCTCGTTGCGCTCGGTCAGACCGGCTTTGAGGACGTTGACACCGTCCTTGGTCGCAACCTCCGGGGTGAACTTCTCGACCAGACCCGGCGCAGCGTTTGCGGTCTTGGAAATCTGACCGAGAGTGGTGTTGTCCGCTCCCTCGATGACGAGTCGAACGGGCTCGGTGCGATTGCCGGGGAAGAGTTCGTCGAACTGCGCCTGCGCGACACGCGTGGGGCTGTCCGGGGGCAGGTACGTCTCGTTGATACCGCCGAACTTGATGCCCGTCAGCGGAATGATCATCAGCAGTAGAGCCGCGACGATCGGGACCGCGACCTTGAGCGGATGCTGCATGACCCAGCGGGTGAGCTTGCCCCAGAAACCGTTCTCGATTTCCTCGTTGGTCTTGGTCTGGCGCAGCTTCTTGAAGGTCAGCGCGTCGATCCGTTTGCCGAGAATGCCGAGAATCGCGGGAAGAATCGTGATGGACGAGATCGCGGCAAGCATGACGGCCGCAATGGCGCCGTAGGCCACCGATTTGAGGAAGCCCTGCGGGAACAACAGCAGACCGCCGAGGCTGACGGCAACCATGGTCGCCGAGAACATGACCGTTCTACCCGCCGTCATGACCGTTCGGCGTACTGCGGTCGGGGTGTCGTACCCCTCGGCTATCTCTTCTCGGAAACGGCTGACGATGAACAGTCCGTAGTCGATCGCGAGACCCAGGCCGACCAGAGAGACCACGGGCGCAACAAACGCGTTGACCTCGGTGAAGTTGGTGATCAGTCGAATGATGCCGTTGGCGCCGATGACGGTCAGACCGCCGACGATCAACGGGAGGGCTGCAGCGACGACGCCACCGAAGACGAAGAACAGCAGGACACCGACGGCGGGAATCGCGAGTATTTCCATGCGCTTGATGTCGTTGGCCATCGTGTCGTTGAGCGAATTCGCGACAGGTTGCAGGCCGGCGAGTTGCACGTCGACGCCGTCGATGTAGAACTGCGACTCGACGTCGCGGAAGTTGTTGGACACCGCGGTGTCGTTGTCGCCGGCGATCGCGATGCTGGTGACCGCGTGTTGCTTGGTCTTGTCCGCCAGGGCCGCCACCGAGAGACCGTTGTCGACCTTGAAGTACGAGCCGTTGATCTTCATGATCTGGTCGGGGTTGTCGGCGACGAGCCGCTGCAGATTGTCGATGACCTTCGCTTGGAACTCGGGGTCGTCGACGGTCTTGCCCTCCGGCGCCGTGTACAGCGCCAGAACGTCACCCGTCGTGCTGCGTCCGAACGTGCCGTCAGCGAGTTTTGCAGCCTCTACCGATTCCGACCCCGGATCGTCCCAGCCGCTCTGGCTGAGATGATCCTGCAGGCTCAGGCCGTACGCAGCGAGCCCGAGGAGCCCCGCCACCATGACAGCGATGACGGTGAAGCGGGCTCGATAGACGATGCTTCCCCAGCTGGCGAACACTGATCAACTCCTACTCGGCAACACTTTTTCGCCCGATGAGCAGGGCAGAAAGCGGTCGGAACGGCTGCAACCAGGCGCCCTCGTCGGGCAGGGTGTCCAGGCTTACCCGTGGCAGAGGCTCACGGAAGACACCTGGGATGTCCTCGAGATCGACGAAGTCCAAGATATCGGACGACACAGCCCAGCTGGCGTGTTCACGGAACCCGAGAACCTGGACCGGGATACCGGTTGCTGCGATGTCCTCGAGAGGTTCGCGGAACGCTTGGCCGTCGGCGGACGCGACCATGATTCCGGCGAGGCCCTCGCCGTACCGGAGCGCGATGTGCTCGAGCATGTCCGAATCGACATCGCTGTCTTCATCGACCTTCGGCTTGGCGAACACCGCGAAACCCACGTTACGCAAGGCTTCGACCCAAGGACGAACGACGTCGGCGCTGCCGGACGCGATGTTGGTGAAGACGGTCGCTTCAGGCTCGAGCGTGCCGCTGTTCTGTGCGGACAGTTCGGCGGTGCGAGAGAGCAGCCAACGACCCAAAGCGTCGAATCGTGGCCGGTAGGCGGCGGTAGGCCGGCCACCGAGGATGGCGCCGAGGCCCATGTCGAGGTTGGGGGCGTCCCAGACCAGAAGCACCCGCTTGGGGTGGCGGGAGTCACGACCGAAGTCGAGAGGAGATTCCGACGACGTCACGTCGTCGGATAGCTGTTCGCTGACGCTCATGCTCTGATCTTCCCCCATATAAGCTCGGTGATTGCACTACCGACCTTATGGGCTTTGTCCTCGAACTTGGTGACCGGACGCTCGTGGGTCATCGGAGACTCCCAGTCGAGTGCGGTCAGCAGTGGCTCGGCATTGCCGGCTTCTTCGATCCATTCGGCGTACTCGGCGTGATCGGTTGCCACGTGCAGGACTCCGCCGGGCTTGAGGCGGTTGGCGATCAGCGCGAACGTCGGCCCCTGCAGGAGGCGACGCTTGTGATGGCGGGCCTTGGGCCACGGGTCCGGGAAGAACACCCGGACGCCCGTCAGGGACTCGGGGGCGACCATGTTCTCGAGTACGTCCATCGCGTCACCGCGTAGTACGCGGACGTTGGGAATCTCTTCACGCTCGACCTGCTGGAGAAGCTGCGCGAGCCCCGGGCGGTACACCTCGATCGCGATCAGGTTCACGTGCGGTTCCGCCTTGGCCATAGCGGCCGTCGCGGTGCCGGTACCCGAACCGATCTCGATGATCAGGGGTGCCTCGCGTCCGAACCAGGCGTTCGCGTCGAGCGGTGTGTCCGAGACGTCGGCGCCGATGAGCGGCCACTGACGGTCCCAAGCCTGCTGCTGCGCGTCGGTCAGCGCACCCCGGCGAGAGCGAAAGCTGGTCACTCTCGGATGGAGACGGGACCCCTTGGCGTGGTCCGTCTGCCCCGTGTCAGGGGTCTGCGGTGCATGCTGATCGGCTTCGTTCACGAACCCATTGTCACGCATGACCCCCGTTTAGCGCAGACGGGTCTGAAGTTTGAGTTGAGACTTTCTGCGGAAAGTCCTGAAACAGCCGACTTCGGACAGCCAGCGAAAGAGTGGTGTCACCTGCCGTCCTTGCCGAGAACCTGACAGAATCTCACCGACACGATGGGGACGTGGGGTGGGGATGAACACAGGATTTGCATGCAGTAATTGGTCACGAATGTTGCCCGCAGAATCGATCGACGACGCCTGCGCGGAGCCGATCGACCACTTGCGCGCTCTGGCATATCGGCTGACGTCGATCGATTCGGGAGCCGCAGAGGCGGTTCACTCGGTGCTCGGATCGCTGAGCGCGCCGCTCGAATTGGTGGTCGCCGGGCGAGCCGGGGTGGGGCGGTCGTCGTTGGCGCGGATCCTGGGGCGCGACGACCGGTTCTCGCGCAGAGTCGTCGGCGCACCGGTTGTGGTGACCGAGTCGCGCGCGTTCGACGTCCCTGGAACGTCGAACCCCGATCTGGGTCGTCGTTGCGTTGTCTACGTGGTGGTCGACGCGGTCCGCGACGTCGACGGCCGAGCCATTGCCCGAGTTTCCGATCGTGTGGTCGTCGCTGCGAACAAGGCTGACTTGTTCGGGCCGCGCTGGGACGAGGCGCTGGGACGGGCCGCGGAGATCTCGGAGACCGTCGGCGTGCCCACGGTTCCGGTGGAGACACTGACCGGGCGCGGCGTCGAAGAATTGTTCGAGGCTCTCGGACCTGTTCTGGAGGCGCAGTGGTGGGGCCGGGTCGAGCAGATCGGCCCGGCGCTGAGGCGGTCTGCCTCGCGCAGCGCTGCGGGCAGGGACGAGATCGAGTTGTATCTGAGTTCGGACTCCGCGGTGCTGTTCTGCGCCGCGGCGGCGATGATGAGCCCCGAAATTCGAGCCCTGCGTCAAGGCGAGCCTCCCGATCCTCGTACCGCCGACGACGCGGGCACATGCAGCCGGTGGTGGGGCGAGCTCGTGGACGAGTCGGAACAGGCTCCGCAACAAAGGGTCTCACTGATTCGCCGCGGGTATGTGCGTCGGTGGGCGCAGCTCGGGGGCGATCGCTCCGCTCCGGCGGTGACCGATGGATAGCGTTTCGGTACTTCCGGATTCGGTGCTGCGCGTGGTGCAGCGATGGAATCCGGCATCCGATCCGGGTCGCCAGGTCGCCGCCGAAACATCCAGTGGCACTGGAATTTACGTTGTCGGCCCACCGAGGTGTGGACGGGAAGACGTCGCCCGGATGTTCAATGCTTCTGATGACTGTTCGACAGTGACACGCGAGGTGGACGCCGACGTCGTACTTCTGGTCGTCGACGCCGCCAGTGTGATCGGACGCGAGGATCTTCTACTTCTCGACGACGCTGCAGAGAGCGGGATTCCGGTGGTGGTCGCGCTGACCCGCATCGACGTCTACCGAGACTGGCAGGCGGTGCGCCGGCGTGATGCCGAGATTCTTGCTTCGCACTGCACCGCTTTTGCTCAGGTCCCGGTGGTTCCGATTGCGCCTGGTCAAGAGCAGTCGCTCGTTGCCGTCGTGAGCCGGGCGGCACGGGAGAGGGAAGCAGGCGGTTCGGATTCCGGTGTCATCGCGCAGACGCGCCGGATGATCGAGATAGAGATCCGGAATCTGCGTGACAGCGTTTCTGGTGCCGAACTGCGGGCCGAGCGATCACAGTTGCTCGCAGACCGTGACGGCCGGCGAGGCGAACGCCTGGTGCAGGTGCGAAGCCGACTGCAACGAGCGCGCGGGGATCTGTCACAACAAATCGCCGAGGCAACCCGGGCGACGGTCGCCGGGGCACGTGCCTGGGTCGATGCGGCCTCGCGAGCCGAATTGGGCAGCGTGCCGACGCGACTGCAGCACGAGGTCGACCATCACACCCGGGTGTTCGATGCCGCGATGGCGGCAGCGGTGGAAGTGGCGGGCACGACCGGATACATGCCTTCCCCACGGATTCCGGAGGGCCCGCCGCGCCGTCAGCGCGGAAACGAGGACCGGGTGACAATTCTTGTCGGCGCGTCCGCGGGTCTCGGCCTCGGCCGTATCGCGGTGACTCCGCTGGAGATGATTCCGGCCCTGGAGTTCGCGAGTATCCCCGTGACGTTGGTTCTGGGTGGCGCCGCGGCGTGGTGGTTGGCGCGAACTCGCGGGCTGACGGCGGATCGTGCCTACTCGAGGTCGTGGATCGTCGAATCGATGTCGACGGTTCGCGCACAGTGGGAGCAGCGAGTCCAGAGTGTTCTGCTCGAGGCCGAGGCGGATCTGGGAGCGGCGATCATGGCGGAGAGCCGCGAGCAGGTGGCGTCGGCGCAGGCCCGAATCGTGGAGATCGACGGTGAACTTCGTGAGCTTGCCGCGGCCAGATCAGGGCAACTGGCGTCGTGCGAGCGCGACCTCGCCGTTTTGAACGCCGCCTACTGACATTCCGCGAGTGCAGAGTTCTCCACAGCGCCGCAATTTCGGCCACGACTGATCGTCGGGGTCTGGTAATACTGAGCGGACGGTTTCGGTAGGGGTTGCCGAAGCAGTAGGTCACCATCCAGTAGGGGGAGTAATGGACGCATTTCTGATCACGGCCGGACACATCGACGGGCACGAAGCCGAAGCGCTCGATCCTGGGCGTATCGAGCCCGAGACCTTCGGGCCCTCGTCGGGACCGGTCGATGCCGGCGACCTGAACTTCGACGCCTTCGACTTGGACGGTGACGGAACGGTCGACAGCCGTGTCGTCCACTCCGACGACGACGTCGTGATCGTGTCCGATTTCGATCGCGACGGTAGCGCCGATCGCCTCACGATGATCGAGTCGGACGGCGACTACTCGGCCTGGGAATGCAGTCGAGACGACGAAGGCGCCCTCGTGTGGCAGAAAATCGATGCCGGAGCGCTCTGAAAAGGTTCCGTTTATGTGCTCTGAGCGCCGGGTAGGCACCTGAACACACCAACTGAATCGTTTCTGTGACATTTCTGACCGCACCCGATTACCTGCAGGTGAACAGCCAGCGTTAACCTCAATACATAGGACACCCGGCGTCCGTGAAATCCACGTGAGTGGATGACGCGGCTGGACCCCGTCGAGAGGGGGACACCGGGATCGACTGGTATCGGGGCGCTGCAGTTTGCATCCGGTGTCACGAGAACCCGGTTCCGGCTCACCCCAGGAGAGTTTGATGACCTCAGCGACCATTCCCGGTCTCAATGGAACTGACGGCACGCCCCCCACGCAGCACAAGGAACTGCTTGCATGGGTGCAAGAGGTTGCCGAACTCACCCAGCCTGATCGCGTCGTCTTCGCAGACGGCTCGGACGAAGAATGGGACCGACTGACAACGAAGTTGGTCGAGGCAGGAACCTTCACCCGCCTCAACGACGAGAAGAAGCCGAACTCTTTCCTCGGCAACTCCGATCCGTCCGATGTCGCGCGAGTCGAATCGCGTACGTACATCTGCTCGAAGGAAGAAATCGACGCAGGTCCCACCAACAACTGGATGGACCCGGCGGAGATGCGCACCCTCATGGGTGACCTGTACCGCGGTTGCATGCGTGGACGCACCATGTACGTCGTGCCGTTCTGCATGGGCCCCCTCGACGCCGAGGATCCGAAGCTGGGCGTCGAGCTCACCGATTCCGAGTACGTCGTCGTCTCCATGCGCGTCATGACCCGCATGGGCAGCAAGGTTCTCGACAAGCTCGGCACCGACGGATTCTTCGTCAAGGCGCTTCACTCGCTGGGCGCTCCGCTGGCCGATGGCCAGGAAGATGTCGCGTGGCCGTGCAACGACACCAAGTACATCACTCACTTCCCCGAGGATCGTGAGATCTGGAGCTTCGGTTCCGGCTACGGCGGAAACGCTCTCCTGGGCAAGAAGTGCTACTCGCTGCGTATCGCTTCGGCAATGGCGCACGACGAGGGCTGGCTGGCCGAGCACATGCTCATCCTCAAGCTCATCTCGCCCGAGGACAAGGCCTACTACATCGCGGCGGCATTCCCCTCCGCTTGTGGCAAGACCAACCTCGCGATGATCCAGCCGACCATCCCCGGATGGCGCGCCGAGACCCTCGGTGACGACATCGCCTGGATGCGTTTCGGTGAGGACGGACAGCTCTACGCCGTCAACCCGGAATTCGGTTTCTTCGGCGTGGCTCCCGGCACCAACTGGTCGTCGAACCCCAACGCCATGCGCACCATCGACCAGGGCAACACGGTCTTCACCAACGTCGCTCTGACCGACGACGGTGACGTCTGGTGGGAAGGCCTCGAAGGCGACCCGCAGCACCTGATCGACTGGAAGGGCAACGAGTGGACGCCCGAGTCGGGCACCCATGCGGCTCATCCCAACTCGCGTTACTGCACCCCGATGTCGCAGTGCCCGATCATGGCTCCCGAGTGGGACGACCCGAAGGGCGTGCCGATCTCGGCAATCCTGTTCGGTGGACGCCGCAAGACGACGGTTCCGCTGGTCACCGAGGCTCGCGACTGGCAGCACGGCGTCTTCATGGGTGCAACGGTCGGCTCCGAGCAGACCGCAGCAGCCGAAGGCCAGGTCGGTACGGTTCGCCGCGATCCGATGGCAATGCTGCCGTTCCTCGGCTACAACGTCGGTGACTACTTCCAGCACTGGATCGACCTCGGCAAGTCCGCGGACGCGTCCAAGCTCCCCAAGGTCTTCTACGTCAACTGGTTCCGCCGTGGCGATGACGGACGCTTCCTGTGGCCAGGCTTCGGCGAGAACTCTCGCGTCCTGAAGTGGATCGTCGAGCGCATCGAGCACAAGGCTGCCGGCATCGACACCCCGATCGGCGTCGTTCCCACCGGATCGGCACTCGACATCGAAGGCCTGGACGTGTCGGACGCCGACATCACCGAGGCCCTCGCGGTCAACATCGACGAGTGGAAGGCCGAGATCCCGCTCATCGAAGAGTGGTTCGACTTCGTCGGCGAGAAGCTGCCGACCGGCATTCGTGACGAGTTCGAAGCTCTGAAGCAGCGGTTGGCCTGATAAACCGCCCCCGTATGTAGTGGCCTGATGCCGCATTGGTTCAATTTGATGAACCGATGCGGCATCGGTCGTCTGTATGCCCTTGCCTGTAGCCGTTATGCAGTTCAGCCGTAAAGCAGTGATCAGCGAATCGAGCGGGTCGACACACTCGATCCTCAGGAGGACCAGATATGAGCGGGATCTACAACAACGTGACCGAATTGGTCGGGCGCACCCCGATCGTGCGGCTCAACCGTCTGACCGAGGGCCTGGACGCACAGGTCGCCGTCAAGCTCGAGTTCTACAACCCGGCCAACAGCGTCAAGGACCGGATCGGCGTGGCAATCATCGACGCCGCCGAGAAGTCCGGTGCACTCAAGCCCGGCGGAACCATCGTCGAGGGCACCAGTGGTAACACCGGTATCGCACTCGCCATGGTCGGTGCTGCTCGCGGCTACAAGGTCATCCTGACCATGCCGGAGACCATGTCCACCGAGCGTCGCGTGATGCTGCGTGCTTACGGCGCCGAGATCGTGCTGACCCCGGGCTCCGAGGGCATGGCCGGTGCAGTCGCCAAGGCCAAGGAAATCGTCGAGCAGACCGAGAACGCTGTCTCGGCCAGCCAGTTCGCCAACCCGGCCAACCCGGCCATCCACGAGGCAACGACGGGCGAAGAGGTCTGGGCCGACACCGACGGCGCCGTCGACATCTTCGTGTCCGGCATCGGCACCGGCGGCACCATCACCGGTGTCGGACGCACCCTTCGCAAGTACAAGCCCGAGGTCAAGATCGTGGGCGTCGAGCCCATCGACTCGCCGATCCTCAACGGTGGCCAGCCCGGTCCCCACAAGATCCAGGGAATCGGCGCGAACTTCGTGCCCGACGTCCTCGATCGCGAGATCTACGACGAGATCATCGACGTCTCGTTCCCCGATTCCATCGAGGTCGCTCGCGCACTCGGCACCAAGGAAGGCATCCTGGGCGGCATCTCGTCCGGCGCCATCGTCTGGGCCGCACTCGAGTTGGCGAAGCGTCCGGAAAACGCCGGCAAGCTGATCGTGGCTGTCGTGTGCGACTTCGGCGAGCGTTACATCTCCACCCCGCTGTTCGAACACATTCGGGACTGAGACTTGTGAGTATCCTCGGGACAATTCGCGAGGACCTGCAGGCTGCGCGCGGTCAGGATCCTGCCGCGCGCAGCAATGTGGAGAACGCGCTCGTTTATTCAGGGCTGCATGCCATTTGGGCGCATCGGGTTGCGCATCGTATGTGGGTCGTCCCTGCACTACGCGGCCCGGCGCGAGTGCTCTCGCAGCTGACACGCTTCGTTACCGGCATCGAGATTCACCCCGGTGCCACCATCGGTCGACGGTTCTTCATCGACCACGGCATGGGCGTCGTGATCGGGGAGACGGCCGAGGTCGGTAACGACGTGATGCTCTATCACGGCGTCACCCTGGGTGGTCGCTCGCTCGAGCAGGTCAAGCGTCACCCGACGCTGGGAGACCGGGTCACCGTCGGCGCTGGTGCCAAGATCCTCGGACCTGTCGTCATCGGTGAAGGTAGCGCTATCGGCGCCAATGCCGTTGTCACCAGAGATGTTCCGGCCGAATCCATCGCGACGGGTATCCCGGCGGTGGCGCGGCCACGGACCACCAAGGAAAAACTGGTGGACCCGAACAGTTACATCGATCCTGCGATGTACATCTGAAGCACTCCTTCTTCGATGGCCACCCTCGTGTAGACGGCGGGTGGCCATCGGCGTCTGTTCAGGCTCGCGTCAGGTGCCACCCGCGACGTCCCAGTACGACGGCCGTCGCAGCGCCCAGTGCTGCTCCGATCAGGGGATAGCAGGCCAGGACGAGCCAGCGTGGATTGTCCGATCGGGCGTCGAAAGCGATGTTCAACGACGACTCGTAGTCGCGACTCATCTGCACACCCCGGATCGGTTCGTAGGCACCCTGATAGACGATGGTCTTGTCTTGACTGGTCATCACATCGATCAGACTGCCCACCACAGGAATTCCCCCGACGACAAATCCCAGAACCGCAAGAATCACGATCAGTGCGCGCATCGAACGAGCCTATCGCCCGGCCGGAAGTTCAGACTGCGATCGACGGTTCTTCGGGCGTCGAGAGGGTCAGGATCGCTCGCACGACGCGTGGACTCTGCTCGAGTGAGCGTTCGAGTTCGCGCAACGTGTGGGCCACTCGGGATTCCGCGTAGTCGCCGACCAGGTCGACGCTGGCCACCAGGTACACCTGCCGCGGACCGAGGTATTCCATGCGCAGGAACGTGATTCGGTTGATCTCGGGCAGTTGGGTGAGAGCTTCGACGGCTGCTGCCCGCAGCGTCGGTGAGGCCTCTTCGCCGACCAGGAATCGGCGGTTGCGATCGATCAGGATGATCGCGATGACTCCGAGAAGTATGCCGACGAAGATGGAGCCGAGGGCGTCGGGGATCGGTGAACCGGTGATCTGGTGCAGTAGGACGCCGACGAATGCGATGACCAAACCGATCAGTGCCGCAGCATCTTCGGCGAACACGGCCCGGGTCGTCGGGTCGGACGTGTTGAGCGCCTGGGCCATGACGTCGCGGTTCACGGCGGATGCTTCGGTTCGGAGTTGCTTGTACGCCTGCCGGAACGAGATGCCTTCGAGGATGAACGAGACGCCGAGGACTGCGTAGGCGACACCGAAGTCGGTGGCCGGTTCGGAATGGAACAGTTCCTGGATGCCGTGGGTGATCGACACACCTGCGCCGAGCGCGAAGAGTCCGAGGGCGGCGAACATCGACCAGATGTAGGCCTCCCGGCCGTACCCGAGTGGCTGGTCTCGGTCGGGAACCCTTTTCGAGCGGCGGTTCGCGATCAGCAGCAGCACTTCGTTGCCGGTATCGGCCCAGGAGTGGGTGGCCTCGGCGACCATCGATGCAGATCCGGTGACGATGGCGGCCGCCGTCTTGGCCCCGGCGATCAGCGCGTTAGCCGCAAACGCCAGTACGACTGTCGTGGTGCTCTCGTCGCCGTTTCCCGTCGGCTCGGCCTTGGGTTCGATGCTCACGAACTTCAGGCTAGGCGGGTGGCGACGGTTTCGTGCGGTGACGCTCGGCGACGGAGCGCAGCAGTGTGTCGACGGCGTCGTGGAACTGCGTCAGGCCCGGCTCTTCGACGGGAAAGTGCCCGCACCCGTCCAGCATCACGAATTCGGTGGGTGCGTTGATGCGGCGGAGGAACTGCAAGCTCAGTTCGGGTGGCGTCCATCGGTCGGCGGCCGGGTGGGTGAGCAGAACGGGCGTCGTCCGAAATGCTTCGGGTGCGGTGTGCTCGAACGAGAAGTAGCTGCTGAGGAATCCGAGTGGCACCCGAACACCGCCACCGCGCGGATCGGTTGCGCACAGCGTCGCGAGTTCACGGTTGCTGCTCATGTTCGCGACGTCGGCGACCCAACGGATGGGCACGCGGATACGGCCCACCAGTCGTTCGGTGCGGCGCATCAGGGGAGCGCCGTAGACACCCATCGGGCCGAACCGCGCCGCGGCAGCTCTGGCCGACGGATTCGATGGATCGAGCAGACAGGTGGCGACGACGGCGTCGGCCAGACCGGTCCGCGCGGCTACCTCGTAGGCCAGCAGACCGCCGATGCTGGCGCCCAACAACACTAGCGGCCGATCGTCGGCTGCCTTCTCGGCTCGGACGAGATCGCAGAGGAGATCGACCCACTGCTCGTACCGGACGCCGGCCGGATCGGCTACGACGGTGTCGCCGTACAGCGGAAGATCGGGGAAGAGGACTTCGGCTCCGAGTTTCACGCCGATCCCGGCGAACGGCCACAACGCGCCCGAGTAGCCGCCGGCGCCGTGGATGCCGAGAACACGAACCGGTGCGTCTGGAGCCACTGCCCGTGCGACGTGGACGGTGTTGCCGTTCCACTCCCACCACGTCGGGGTCGGCGCCGGCATGTGGTCGGTGTACCGGTCGGGCATAAACTTCGAGTAATCGGCGCTGGTCACCTACACAATTCTCGGTATCGGCGTCGCGGCTGACAACTCGCATCGGAGGACCGTGTCGACTCGGCGGAAAAGGCCCTCCCAGCAGCGCTCGAGGGCTACCTACGACGCGATCCTGGAGGCAGCTACTCGCGTTTTCGCGTCGGAGGGCATGGCGGCGACCACCAACCGGATCGCTGACGAAGCAGGGGTGTCGGTGGGCTCGCTCTACCAGTATTTCGGCGACAAGTACGAGATCCTTGCGGAGTTGGCGAACCGTCACGTGAGTGCTGCGCGGGAGAGTTTTGCGCTCTGCCTTGCCGACATCGTCGAGCGTGAGCTCACCCCGGACGAGGCCGTCCGGATGTTGGTGGAGTGCGCGGTCGAAGTGAACAGTAAGCCGCGAGAGTTCTTTCACCTGCTCTACGATCAGGTTCCGCGTACGCGTGAGCTCATCGCGCAGGTCGAAGGAATGAATCGGCAACTGGTACTGGGTTTTTCGGAGTACTTGCAGAGCCGCGGTTTCAGTGCGGACGATGCGTTGTTGACGTCGCGGCTGACTGTGACTGCCGTGGACAGCCAGGTGCATCGGGTTGTGCTGGAATCGGATTCACCCGAAGAACTTCGAGTGCGAACGGAAGCCGTCGTGCGGCAGGCGAGATCGATGATCGCGTCGGAATCCTGATCCGGTGTGCGGAATGGTGACCACAGTCCGTTATGGTTCTGACGTCATCATCGAGGTAATGGGAAGTCGGTGCAATTCCGGCGCGGTCCCGCCACTGTGAGGTCGTCCCTGCGTCGACCGTAGCCAGATACCACCCTCGTTGACGTTGTGTCATGCCACGAGGATGGATCGGTCACACCATGAATGCTGTTGGCGGAGCTCTGTCTCCACCTACCCACCTGCCTTCGCCGAAGGCTGGTGCGCCTCGAGGACGGCTCAGTCCGGGTATCGTGCTGCCCGCTCTGCTGGTCGTCACCGTGCTCTCTGCTGTGTGCGCGTTGGCATTCGGATCCGAGATGCTCCCCGTGTCCACTGTGGTGGACGTGGTGCACTCGCGCTTCGGAGGCCCACCCGTCACGCGTTCCGAACTTGCGATCGTGTGGGGGATCAGAGCACCTCGGGTACTGCTCGGTCTGGCCGTCGGCGCTGGTCTTGCCGTCGCCGGCGCGGTGGTGCAAACCCTCGTCCGCAACGCTCTCGCCGATCCCCACCTGCTGGGAGTGTCGTCCGGCGCGAGTGTCGGTGCCACCGCCGTCATCACCACCGGACTGTTCGCCGGCGCGGGAGTGTGGGCGCTCAGTTTCGGCGCGATGATCGGGGCGTTGGGAGCTGCGATTCTCGTCTTCACCATCGCGACGCTGCAAGGCGGTATCACTCCACTGCGATTGGTTCTGACCGGCACCGTCACCGCATCCGCCCTGTCGGCGATCGCGAGTTTTCTGGTGCTGCGTACCAATGATTCCCAGGCCGCGCAGTCCGTATTGTTCTGGCTCCTGGGAAGTTTGGCCGGGGCATCCTGGGACAAGTTGTGGGCGCCGGTCATCGTAGTGTTCCTGCTGACGGCAGCGGTGTTCGCCCTGCACGGTTGGCTGGATGCGCTGGCGGCCGGACCGGACGTCGCGGCTTCGCTCGGTATTCCCATCCGAACCCTGCGAAACGTGCTGTTCGGCGTGCTGGCAGCGTTGGTCGGCACGATGGTTGCAGTGTCCGGCGCGATTGCCTTCGTAGGCTTGGTCATACCGCACGTCACACGCATGCTCGTCGGAGCCAGACATCGAGTGGTGTTGCCGGCGGCAGCGCTGATCGGCGCGTCGTTCCTGGTGTGGGTCGACGTCGTGGCGCGGACCTCGTTGCGGCCGACCGAGATCCCGCTGAGCGTGGTGACCGGGGTGATCGGTGCCCCGCTGTTTCTCCTGCTTCTCGGCCGTCGGCGCTACCGATTCGGTGGCAGTTCGTGAGCGCCCGCGCCCTGGCGGTGACCGCGTCCGGAGTCGTTGTCCGCATCGACCGCCGAACCGTCGTCAAGGGCGTCGACATCGCGGCGGACGCCGGTGCAGTAGTCGGCGTCGTCGGTCCGAACGGATCGGGCAAGTCGACTTTGTTGCGTGCGCTTGCCGGTCTCGGACCGATCGCTGACGGTGACGTCCGCGTCGGCGGCGAGTCCGTGCACGCGATGTCCGCGCGTTCGCGGGCCAAAGCCATTTCTTTTGTGGCGCAGGAAGAGCAGAGTCCCGCCGATTTGTTGGTTCACGAGTACGTGACTCTGGGGCGCACGCCACATGCAAAGCCCTGGAGTGTCGGCGGAAAGCACGAGAATGCCGTCGTTGATCGTGCTCTGGGCGAGGTCGGAATGATCGAGCACCGGTTCTCTTCGATGGACACGCTTTCCGGCGGCGAGCGTCGGCGGGTATTTCTCGCCCGAGGTCTCGCGCAGGACGCCGGCGTGCTCATTCTCGACGAGCCGACCAATCATCTCGACATCCGGCATCAACTCGAACTGCTCGATCTGGTCCGGTCGTTGGACCGGACGGTGATCATGGCACTGCACGACCTCGATTTGGCTGCGGCAGTGTGCGATCGGGTGCTCGTGCTCGCGGATGGAGTTGCCAGGGCGTTCGGACATCCATCCGACGTACTCACCACCTCGGTGGTGGCAACTGTCTTCGGCGTCGAGACTTTCGAGCTCGTGAACCCCGCGACAGGCCGTTCACACCTCGTATTCGAATCACGAAATTCTCAACTACAACAATCATTTTCGGAGAGTGCACTTTGATACATGTCAAGACTCGAGCGTCGTTCGGTGCGGTTGTAGCCGCGACAGCGTTGTTGACAGTTGCCGGCTGCTCGGCAACTGCACCGGTGGACGAAGCTGCAGACAAGACGTCGGTGACATTGGAGAACTGCGGGACCGAAAGCACTTTCCAGCTTCCGATCGAGAACGTCGTTGCGACAAGCAATGCGGCCAATATCGGCACCATTCTCCGAGTCGGCGGTTTGGATCGTCTCGCGGCCGTCGTGTTGAACACGAACAACGACGCGGTCATGGAGTCGATGTTCGGCCCTGGAATTGCGGACGTCCCACACCTGGACGGAACGATCACGCTGGAGACGATTCTGGGTAAGCAGGCGGACCTGGTGGTCGGCTCCTACAGTGGCTTGTTCAAGGGAGCCTCCGGTGTGACGCCGGAATCGCTGCAGAGCAACAACATCGATGCATATGTGATTTCCGATAGTTGTAGGCAGAGTGCCGCAGCGGATTCCGCGCTCGGCACGATGGGTCCGTGGGATGCCCTTCGTGCGGACGTGACCAATTACGGAAAGCTGTTCGGAACCGAGGACACTGCCGCCGAGGCACTGAACGAATTGGATTCACGTTTGGCACGTCTGGAGTCCGCGCCAGATGCCGCCGACAAGCCGAAGGTCTTGATCTACGACAGCGGTGAAGAAGATCTGTACACCAGCGGAGGCAACGGAGCCCCCAACGGAATCGTCGACGTCGCCGGGGGAACCAACGTGTTCGCCGACGTCGACAACACCTGGTTCAAAGCGAGCTGGGAGACCGTCGCGAAGTCAGAACCCGACGTCATCGTGATCATGGACTACAAGAAGAGCGCTGACGAAGTACAGGGCAAGATCGACGCGATCAAGAGCCGAGAAGGCCTACGCGATCTCGATGCCGTCAAGCAGAACCGCTTCGTCGTACTCCCGCTCGCCATGTTCACCAGCGGATTCCCCAACGTCTACGGCGCGGAAGAGCTGCGCGCGAAGATCGAAGAGTTCGGACTCGCTCCGTCGAGCGGGATCGACTGGACAACCGCGCCGTCGGCATGAGTGTCGACAGTGGTTCGAATCGGGTGATCGTCGTACTGCGGCCGACCGTCAGCGGCCTCGACGAGTCGGCCGCGCGACGGATGTTCGACGCTGTTCGGGCCGGCACCGACGCCGACGTTCGTATTGCGTACCTCGATGTCGCGTCGCCGAGCCTTCACGAGGAACTCGATCGAGCGCATACCGATGACGTGGGCAAGGTCGTGTTGATTCCAGTTGCGGTGCCGAGGGATCGGTACCTGCTCACGTGGACCAGCAAGGCGGTTGCGAACTGGCGCGAAACCCGGATCGGTGCCGAACTGGAAGTCTCGCTCCACGAATCGGAAACGCTCGAAGCTGCCGTGGCCGCGCAGGTGATCGATGAACTCGGCGCGGCAGGAAAGCCGATCACTGCCAGTCCGGCGTCGTATCGCAGTCCGGCTTGGTCCGTGATCGAGCAGCACGATACACATCTGTTGGTGTGCAAGGGGCCCCGCTGCATGGCGTACGGAGCAGGGCCTCTCCACCGGGCCATGAGTGCGGCGGCCAAAGGCACTTCGGCAAAGGTGACGGGAACCGGTTGTCTGAGCCCGTGCAACCTGGGCCCGTTGGTGATCGCGAACCCCGGCGGTACCTGGTTCGGGCACGTGGACGCCGGTGATGCCGAGGCCTTGGTGTCCGGTCGCGAGGATCGATTGGCGGATAACGTTCTGGACCGGTAGATACCGGGTCGGTGAAAGCAAAGAACCCGCTGGGCGCGAAGTGCGCTCAGCGGGTTCTGTCCATCAGTGAGACGGTCAATTCGATTCAAGTGGTCGAATATTTCTTGCGGACCCGGTCAGCCTGAATTGATTTCTCTTGAATGCAACCAGGACCCTGTGGCGATTGTCCGTCAATCAGACGACTGCCATGAGTATCGAGATTGGGTAGAAATATTCAGACCAATGCGAATTCGAGGAGTGAACCATGGGATACGACAATAGGTGCCGGGATTGCCAGCACGGCAAATGTTCGGTCTGCAACGGGGAGGGGAAGGTGTGGGGAACCTTTGGAAATTGCACGAGGTGCCACGGGCAAGGCGGTAGCCCATGCGCGCAGCACCGATGAGTCAATGCTGCTCAGGCTAGCGCATTAGGTTCGGTGAACGTCGATGTCAACGCTATGAGAGTTGGCCGCCGAGTGCCTGAATCCGGCGAAAAATATTCGTTATCAATCGGTCGAGAGGATATTCAATGGACATGGTAGTAGTCGGATTCATTGCATTCATCTCCTATGCTGTAATCGGTCGGGCAATAGGGACGTCTTACTGGAGAAGGAAACACGGAGTGTATCGCTCCTTTTTCTCGACAGAGGCGATATTTACAGGAATGTTCGGATTTCTAGCAGTTGGTCTCACGTGGCCCGTTTCCATATTCATCCCTGCAGTTCGAGCGCCCGAGCTTTGCACGCACGGCAGTCATATCCTGGAACGGGATTCTGCGCGTCGCGAGTATGAGCAGATGGAGGATGCGCTTCGTCGGGAGCGTGGACTGGCCTGAATGGTGCCTCGATTACGTTTGAAGCCCGCCGATTGACCAATCGGCGGGCTTCAAACATTCATGTCTCAGGAACCGAAGGGAAGGGTTCCCGGCGGGATCTGGTATCCACTGCTGCCGACGGAGGCGCTGCCCCAGAGTGCGAGGAAAGCGTTGATGGCGTTGGTGAGCATATGAATGTCCTTTGTGAGATGACTGATTCGTTTTCGACGGTACCGGGTGGATCTGTGGATTCGCTGGGAGTTGGCACCCATTTCATGGGGCTGGCACCCGTTCCGGCAGGTCGGAACGGGTGCCAACTGTCAGCAAAGGGTGCCAACTCCCGGGTGGGTCAGCCCACGTAGCCGGGCGGCATGAGTACGGACTTGGTCTCGCAGAAGGCTTCGAGGCCCTCAGGTCCGTTCTCGCGCCCGATACCGGAGTTCTTGTAACCACCGAACGGTGATCCGGGATCGAAGGCGTACCAGTTGATCGCGTAGGTACCCGTGCGGATCTGCGCGGCAACTTCGAGTCCGTGATCGATGTCGGTGGTCCAGACTGATCCGGCGAGGCCGTAATCCGAATCGTTGGCGATCTTGATTGCCTCGTCCTCGGAGTCGTACGGGATCACCGAGAGGACGGGTCCGAAGATCTCCTCGCGTGCGATGGTCATCGAGTTGTCCACGTCGGCGAAGATCGTCGGCTCGACGTACCAGCCCTTGTCCAGGCCGGCGGGACGTCCACCACCGAGTACGACGCGCGCGCCCTCTTCCTTGCCCTTGGCGATGTAGCCCTCGACGCGCTCGCGCTGCTTCTCGGAGATCAGCGGGCCGAGTTGTGCTGCGGGATCGGACGGATCGCCGACGGTCATGAAGCCTGCCGCGGTCTTCATTCCCTCGATGACCTCGTCGTAACGCGAACGGGGAGCGAGGATTCGGGTCTGAGCGACACAGGCCTGGCCGGTGTTCATCAGGCCGGACATGACGAGCATCGGCATTCCGGCGGCGATGTCGGCGTCCTCGAGGATGATCGCGGCGGACTTGCCACCCAGTTCGAGGGAGCAGCGCTTGAGGTTCTGCGCGGCGATGGCACCGATCTTGCGGCCGACGGCGCTGGATCCGGTGAACGTGATCTTGTCGATGCCCGCATGAGAGACCAGGTATTCGCCGGTCTCGGCTCCGCCGGGGAGCACGGAGATGACGCCTTCGGGAACACCTGCCTCGGTGAAGATCTCGGCGATCACGTGGACGGAGAGAGGGGATTCGGGTGCGGGCTTGAGCAGTACGGTGCAGCCGGCGAGCAGTGCGGGGGCCAGCTTGTTGATCGCCAGGAACAGCGGGACGTTCCAGGCCAGCACGGCGGCGACGACGCCGACGGGCTCACGGGTCACCTTGGTCTGCCCGAATGCGCCGGTGCGCTTCTCTTCCCACGCGAACTTGTCGGCCAGCTCGGCGTAGTAGCCCAGCGTCGCCATTGACGGGGTCTGCTGCATCATGCCGACCATGGCGGGCGGCTGGCCCATCTCGTTGGAGATGAGCTGGTTGATTTCCGCGCTGCGCTCTTCGATCAGCTTGGCGGCCTTGGCGAGGATCGCGCCGCGCTCGGCGGGGGTGGTGCGTGACCACGGTCCCTCGAACGCCGCGCGGGCTGCGGACACGGCCGCGTCGATGTCTGCCGGTGCTGCGATGGGACAGCTGCCGACGCGCTCCTCCGTTGCGGGAGAGAACACTTCGAGTACCTGGTCGGTGGCCGGGGCCACCCATGCTCCACCGATGTAGAGCTTGTCGTAGTCAGTCATCAATTCATTCCTCGGTGTTGTCGGTCGCCGCGAGGGCATACGCGTCGTCTGCCTGTGCGGTGTCGGTGAAACTGGTGAATCCGTATTTCTCGTGCGGTCCGATGGCGGCTACCTCGAAAAGACCGGTGCCGGTGTTGGTGTTCGTGCCTTCGGTGAGCGTGAAGGACGCGAGGTTGTCGACGGGGGAGAACATGCGTTGGAACGGTTCGATCTCGTGGACCTTGTGGCGGAGCCCTTGTACGACGAGTTCGCCCTGCCACATTCCGTGACGCCAGTCCTGTTCGAGCCCGTAGCCGGTGCCGATTCCGATGTAGTTGGCCAGCAACAGTTCGCAGGTGACGGTGAGGACTTCACCGCCTGGCCGGTGGAAGGTGATGGTCGCTCCGGTGACGTCGCGGGTGTCGGGGCAGAACGTCAGCTCGTGTTCGGGTCGGCCGAGCCATTCGTTGTCCCTGGCTTCGTCCGGCCACACTCGCATGGCTTCTTCGACGATGCGCCTGCCCTGCTCGTCTTCCTGCATGATCACCGAGATCGTGAACTCGTCGAACTGCATGACCGCGTAGATCCAGAAGAAGTTCTGGATTCCGTCGACGGCGCGTCTGCCTTGCGGTTCGGCTTCACCGACCGGACGCACACCCCACGAGCGGTCGCGATTACCTCGCCACGTCTTCGGGTCGATCGCGAAGTCCTCCCCGTCGACGGTGAGCGATCCGGTCCACGTGCCGGTCTGCAGGAAGCGTGAGGTGTCGAACGTGACTCGTTCGAGTTGACGGCGAAAGTGCTTGGGCTCGAGCGCCGCGGGGATGGTGGCATCGAAGGTGATGTCGAAGGAGAGATCGTATTCGCTGCCCGGTTCGAGTACGACGCGGAGCTTCTGCAGCCCTTCGAGCACTTCGATGCGCAGAGGTCCGACGGTGGTGTCGGTACGGTCGGCACCCAGCGCCTTCGACATGCGAGCAACGATGTGGTCGTCACCGCGGCGAAGGACAGCGAATGCGTCCATGACGCCGAGGTTGGGATACTGGCCGAGTCCGACGATGAGGAACACGTCGGGGGATTCGGTGGGGTAGCAATTGAAGTAGTAGCGGTCGTAGAAGTTTCGATCCGAGGTGGCTACGTGACGGATCGGTTCGGCGATCTGGTGAACGGGATAGTCGTCCATCGGTGAGAGCATGTCAGGCCAACCTCTCCCAGTAGGTACCGTCGAGCATCGCGGCGAGCGAAGCGCGGTGCATGATCATGTCGTCGGGGTCTTCGGGTCGCTGCGACTGGCCGAAAGCTATGGCGCGGGCCTGGATTCGCCACATGATGACCGCCTGACGCAGTGCGGCGTAGGTAACGTAGAACTCCAGATCGTGTGGGGTGTGGCCGGTGATCTCGGCGTAGGTCTGCGCGAGATCCGGCAGTCGAAGGAAGTCGGGAAGACCGGGTAGGTTCGCCAGTCCGGCTATGTCCTCGAAGAACCTGTGCAGGAATGCCATCCAGCCCAGATCCATCTCTCGCGGGCCGAGAGTTGCCATTTCCCAGTCGAGTACGGCTACCGGCGCGAAGTCCTGGTACATGACGTTGCCGATGCGCGAGTCGCCCCAACAGAGCACCGCCGGAGAATCGTCCGCGGGATTGTTCTCCTCGATCCAGTCGAGGGCACGTTCGATGAGCGGTGATCTGATGCCGTCGGAGACCACCCACTCGTAGTACGCGCGCTGCTCGGCGATGTGCGCCGTGAATGCGTCTCGTGCAGTCGTTCCCGAATTCGGGAGTCGGAGGAAGTCGAAACGCTCGCACGGCTTGTCGATGGCGTGCAATTGAGCCAGGACGTCGACCGAGTTCTGTTGGAGGGTTTTTCGCTGCTCGGGGGACGCTTCGGTGACCCACGATCCGAAGTTGTACGGCATGACGTCTGGCGGCACGTCGCCGGAGATTCGTTCCATCACGAAGAACGGCGCACCCAACGCGTCCGGGTCGGATTCTGACCAGTACACCGCGGGTACGGGCACCGCCGAGTGCTCGCGCACCTGAGCCATGGTGCGGAACTGGGATTCGAGGTCGTAGGTCGGAAACACCGGCATGGTCGATTCCGTCGGTGCCACCCGAGCGACCAAGGGATGATGATCGCCGTCCCAGGTGGCGTCGAAGAGGATGGTTTCGCTGGACATGCCGTTGGCTGCGGGCAAGGTGACGTCGGCGACGGTCACAGTGGATCCGCTCGGCACCTTGCCGGCCATCCACCGTTCCAGGCGCTCACGGAGGTCTTCGGTGTCGCGGAGGGAATCGCTCGGTCGGGCGACCTGGGCGTGATGCTCGGTTTCATCGGTCGAAGAAGCAGTCGAGGCAACGTCAGATGAGGAAGCGTCTGGGCTCACGGTCACCTCCTTCCCGTAGGCGTCACGTGCAATGCCCGTAACGGTGTGAGTCAGAACACTAAAACACGTTACAGAAATTGGGAACAGGTGGTACCCGTTTAGGGGGACTCCCTGCGGATTTATCGGGGAAGAACGCGTGTCAGATAACGGCGGTGAGCGCGAGCAAGCCCGCACCGGTCAGAGTTCCGGCGCCACCCAGCTCGGCGGGAACGATCCGGAGCCCGGCGATGAACGACAAACGGGCATGTCGGGCAGCCGCGTCGAGCATCGGTTCCCACAGCGGTGCACCCGACTGGGCGAAACCGCCGCCGATCACCGCGAGGTCCACGTCCAGGAGGGCAGCCGCCGAGGCGATGGCACCACCGAGCGCCGTCCCTGCGCGGTGAAGCGCGTCCACGGCGATCGCGTCGCCGCTGCGTGCACCCTCGGCTAGTTCACGGCCGGTGTTTCCCGACCAGCCCTGGCTACGAGCCCATCGCACCGCGGACGGTCCACTGGCCACCGTCTCGAGGCAGCCGACGCCCCCGCAGCTGCACGGTTCGGAAGATCCTGGAGCGACGAGGTGGCCGATGTGACCGGCGTTCCCCGTGCGACCCCGAGCAATCTCACCGCCGAGGACGATTCCTCCGCCGATTCCCGTCGAGACGACCAGGCTCAGGAGGTTCGGGGTTCCGCGTCCGGCGCCGTGGTGGAACTCCGCCAATGCCGCTGCGGCTCCGTCCATGGCGAGGGCAGTTCCGGCATCGGGAAAGACGCTGCGGACGCCCGCTACGAGCTCGAATCCCTGTGCCCACTCGGTGATGTTGATGGGGGCCACGACGCCGGCGACGGTGTCCACCGGCCCGGCGCAAGCGATGCCCACACCGTCGACGTCGCGGCCGTCTGCGACTCGTTCGAGCAGCGCCGCACACGCTCCCCACGGGTCGGTCTGCGGCGTCGGCACACTGTCGAACACGGGAACGCGGCCGTCCTCGGACACGACGCCGGCCGCCATCTTGGTGCCACCGATATCGAGTGCGAGGCGCATGTCGCTATCGCTTTTCGAGAACCACGACGAGGTTGCTCACCAGGAACTCCCGAAGACCGGGGACTCGGACCATCCACCACGCCCACGACGGGTGGTAGCGCGGGATCGCGGCGAGCAACGTGCCCTGGCTGGTTCCACGGGCCCAGCGTAGGCCGTCGGTGGCGCCGACTTTGAACAACGACACCCCGAATCTGTTCTTCGGTTCGCGTCCGGTCTTGCGGAGGTACCGCTTGGCTGCGTACTCGCCCCCCAGCGCGTGCCACGGTCCGGTTTCGTGGCCGCCGAACGGACCCCACCACAGGGTGTACGAGAGAACCATCAAGCCGCCGGGCTTGGTCACGCGCAGCATTTCCTCGGCCATCAGCCACGGCTCGCTGACGTGTTCGGCCACGTTGGAGGAGAAGCAGATGTCCACGGACGAGTCCAGGAACGGCAGTGCCAAACCGGATCCACGCACCGCGCCGCCCACGGTCAGACCCGCGGCGTGCATCTCCGACGGATCGGGTTCGACGGGAATGTAGCGGGCACCTGCGGCTTGAAAGACCTCCGCGAAATAGCCCGGACCACCGCCGACGTCGAGGACAGTGAGACCGTCGAGGGATCGTCCGGTGTGACCTTCGTGCAGGTCCGAGATCAATTCGACGGAGTCGCGCGCGAGCGCGCCGTAGAAGATGTCGGGCGCGGACTGCTCGTGGCGGAAGTCGCTGAGCAGGCCGAACGAGCGTTTCAGGGTTGCCCGTCGGCCGAAAATGCGGGTCACTGCGGGCTTGGTCACGGGTAGCAACTTTAGCCACTGGGTCGCACGGTCCACGAACACCGTCAGGAGCGCGGCAATACGGACGCTCGAACAGTTAGGGTGTTCGGCAGGGTTACCGGCCGGTCAGGCGGGGCATCCCGCAGGATCGCCCGAACCGGGGTGGCCACCGACCAACTCAGGGAGTAACGCACGTGCGCGAGGTTCTGTTGCTCTGCTGGCGCGATACCGGGCATCCCCAGGGCGGTGGAAGCGAGCGTTACCTCGAGCAGGTCGGATCCCAGTTGGCCGAGCGCGGTATCAAGGTGACGCTGCGGACGGCGTCGTATCCCGGGGCGCCCGCGTCGGAGGTTCGAGACGGCATCACGATCAGCCGGGCCGGTGGACGTTTCAGCGTGTACCCCCGCGCTCTGGCCGCCATTGCCGCCGGACGTCTGGGTTTCGGATCGCTCAAGGGCATTCGCCCCGACGCGGTGATCGACACCCAGAACGGCATCCCCTTCTTCTCGAAGACCGTGGCGGGTGCGCCGGTCACGCTTCTGGTCCATCACTGCCATCGTGAACAATGGCCGGTGGCAGGCAAGCTCGTCGGCCGGATCGGCTGGTGGGTCGAATCGCGATTGTCACCGCGCACCCATCGACGTAGTCAGTATCTGACGGTGTCGCTTCCTTCGGCCGAAGAATTGGTGGACCTCGGTGTCGAGCGCGAACGAATTGCCGTGGTGCGCAACGGTGCCGATCGGCTCCCCGTCGGCGTCGACGCGGGTGGATCGATCACCAGGGCCGAGCGTCCCACCATCTCGGTTCTCTCACGACTGGTGCCGCACAAGCAGATCGAGGACGCACTCGAGGCCGTCGCAGCCCTGCGTCCGACGCTTCCGGACATCCATCTCGACGTCATCGGTGGTGGTTGGTGGGAGCAGAACCTGCGAGATCGCGCCGCCGAGTTGGGAATCGGTGACGCCGTCTCGTTCTACGGTCACGTCGACGAGGCTCGTAAACATGAACTCCTTGCGCAGTCGTGGATTCACCTCATGCCTTCGCGGAAGGAAGGGTGGGGCCTGGCGGTCATCGAGGCTGCGCAGCACGGTGTTCCGACGATCGGTTACCGCAGTTCCAAGGGCTTGACCGATTCGATCGTCGACGGAGTGACCGGGCTGTTGGTCGGCGGTGAGCACGCAGGCGACGGCGACATCGCTGATCTGACGCAGGCGGCAGGCACCCTGCTCCGCGACCACGAACTCCGCACGGTGCTCGGTGAGAAAGCTCGGGTGTGGTCGGGCGAGTTCTCCTGGGAGCAGACCGGCACCGGAGTGCTCGAGGTGCTGACCGCGCACAAGGACGGTCGGTGGGTCTCAGGACTGGCCGCGCCTCGCGAGTCGAATTCGGTTCTGGTTCAGTCCGACTGAGATCAGCGCGATCACGCCCATCAGTATCCAGGCGAGATGCGCAGCGATGACGGCAGTTCGGGCGCCGGTCGAGGCTTCGTGCGCGGCAACATCTCCCGGTACCCGGTAGAGCTCGAGATCGTTGTCGGCAAAGACCTGTTCCAACCCGTCGAGTGTCGCTGCCGCCTTGCCGAGCTGGCCTGGTGTCTCACGCTCGATCAGTACCCATCCGACTCCGAGATCGGCCAACTGCGTAGGACTCCCGCCGGCAAGCAGCAGATCCTCGACCTGGGTGGCCCGGGTTCCTTCACCGCCGACAGCACCACCGGCAACCACCAGTTGGCCGGTCTGCAGCACGTCGAGGGGTAGGAAGCGTGGTGCTGGATCGAGTACCGGCGCATCACCGCTGTAGGGGAAGGCACGGAACATACCAGCGGGAAGCACTGCAACGTCACCGGTTTCGTCTCGTAGTTGCTCGGCCACCACGGTCCAGGACCCGGGATAGTGCACGGGCTTCAACGCGCCGCCGACACCCCACACCAGATCCGGTAGCGCCACGATCGTCACCACGACGGCGGCGATCGAGAATGTCGGGCGGGGAAGGGAGAACCGATTGCCCGCCCACATCACCGCGGCGGCGGCAGCGAGTGCGTAGAACGGTACGGCCAGCGCGACCCACTTCTGGGCGTCACGCAGTAGACCGGCGCCGGTGAACACCTCGACCGACCATCGGCCGACCTCGAGCCCCCACGGAGTAGCGCCCAGGGTCGGAGCGAGCACCGCGAACAGGGCCAGCGCGCCGAGTCCACTGACAACGGGGTTCCGGCGTCGGCGCCATAGAGCGGGCACACCGGCAAACACCACGACAAGCAGAAGAACTGTTCCGACCAACGCGAAGAGTGTTGTGCGCGTGGAAGGTACCGCTGCCGAGTTCCAGATACCGCCGAGCCCGGCGAGGCTGCCGAGCGTCGCGAGTCCCGGTTCTGCTCGGGCGGCAAAGGCGGCGACTCCCGCTGGATCGGAACCGTCGCCTGCTGCTCCGGATACGAAGGTGGCGACCAACCACGGCGAGGCGGCGACGAGGAACAGCCCGATAGCGCCGCAGACACGCCGCATGTCCGAGGTTCGGCCTCCGGGGGTGGCAACCACCACCAGCGCGGCCGTCAGAGCGAGCAGAGCGCCGGTAGGTGTCAGGCCCGCGAATGCCAGTGACGCGGCCAACGCCCACCAGGACCCGGGCGTGGCTCGGCGAACTCCGATTCCGGCACACACGATCCACGGCAGTGCGGCATAACCGGTCAGCAGGCTCCAATGTCCTTGCAACAGGCGCTCGGCCACGTAGGGGTTCCAGAGCATCACCGTCGACGCGACCAGTTGTGGACCGAGACCGGCCGTCGGCAGCAGGACGGCGACCATGCGCGCCGCACCCCAACCGGCGAGCCAGAGCGCCACGAGCAGGATGAACTTGACCACCAGTCCGCCGTCGATCACGGTGCTCAACGCTGCGATCAGCGCGTCCTGGGGAACGGCGCGGGCTGCGGCGTCGGTGAGTCCGAGGGCGGAGTCGGTCAAGTACGAGCGCGGCGTGCTGACGGCGTCGCGCAGCAGGAGGTAGCCGGGGCCGAGCAGCGGTCCGAGGATCAACAGTGCCAGCGCCAGGCTGTACGCCGCAGGCAGGTAACGGCGGTATCCGGCTTGCACTGTCATGACGCGCACGATACGTGGTGCATCATTACTGCCATGCCTCGCCAACCACTCGATCGCGCCGCCGCGGCCGGGGTCGGCATGGTTTTGGTGGGATCGATGACGGCCAATGTCGCGTCGTACCTGTTGGCATGGTTGGCCAGCCGATGGTTGGGTCCGGTCGGCTACGGCGAGTTCGCGAGTCTGCTTGCCGCCCAGTTGGTACTTGCGGTTCCGGCTTTGGCGTTGCAGACGGTGGTCGCCCGCGAGGCGGTGCGTGGCAAGAGCACAGATGCGTTGCGGTCGTTGGGGTATCGATGCACCGCGATCGTCGCCGTCCTCGCGGTTGCGCTCGCTCCGGCGATGGCGTGGCTGCTCGACACCGGAATCGTGGCGTCGTTCTCGGCATTGGTGACCGCGCCCATGTTGGTTCTACTGGCAACGGAGCAGGGGTTGTTGCAGGGTCACGGTCGATTCGGCACTCTCAGCGCCGTGCTGGCCGGAGCCGGGGTGATGAAAGTCCTTCCGGCAGTAATCGTTCTGGCTTTCGGCGGCGGGGCAGGCGCGGCATTGGTCGCGGGCGCGGCCGGAACTGCGTTGCTGGTGGCGATAGTCCGAGTGGTCGACCGAACCGTCTCGGTGAGCGAGGACCGTGCGGTGCGGATCGGCGTCGTCTCCGTGCTCGCGGCGTCACAGGTCCAGCTCGCGCTGATCGCGTTGTCTTCGCTGGACCTGCTGATCGTCCGCGTCGTCCTCAGCGAGTACGACGCCGGTGTCTACGCACTCGGCGCCGTCGCGACGAAGGTGGCGTTCTGGCTGCCACAGGCAGTGGGCGTCGTGCTGTACCCGAAGATGGCGAATCCGGCGCACTCGGCGCAAGCGGTTCGCTCGGCGTTGGCGGTGCTCGTCGGTATCGGCGCCGTGTTGGTTCTGGGGGCGGCGGTTGCCGGCCCGCTGGTGCCGATGCTCGTGGGCGACGCGTACGCCGCCGTGGCTCCGATGCTGTGGGCCTTCGCCCTGCACGGTGCAGCGCTGGCGGTACTCCAGGGTGCTTTGCTGTCCGCAATCGCGTCAGAACGCACGCGAGTGGCCCTTCTGGCGTGGGCAGGACTGGTTGTGGAGGCGACGGTCATGCTGGTGTGGGCGAAGACGCCGGGAGAGTTGATCGGCGTCGCCGTGGTGGTGGCGTCGACGACGGCCTTGGCGGTGTCCGTCGCCGCAGTGCGAAGTGCCGACCGCGCCCGGCCGGCACCTCACAGCGACGTCAGTTCTCCAGACGCGTGAACAAATCGTCGAAGTAGTCGAGCGTACGCATCGCGGTGTAGACGGATCCGTAGTTGATGTTCCCACCCGTGTAGACGACGTTGTCGCCTTGTACTGCGCGGATACGGTTCCACATCGCGCGGTCGTCGGTGACGGGATCCACGCCGGGCGCGGTGGTGACGATCATTCCGTCGGCCGAGTCGAGGGAAGTCACCAGGTTTTCGGTGGAGATCTCCTTCTGTCCCTCGACGGGCCACTGGAGTTGGACGCCGAGGTCTTCGGCCACCTGCGTGGAGATGCCCTTGCGGTTGACGCCGTTGACCTTCTGATTCACGTAGTTCAGCAGCACGATCTGCTTGCTCGCCAAACTCCGGGCGTGGCGTTCCTTCAATCCGGCTGCCTTGTCCTCGTACGCTCCGATGACCTGACGGACTCCGGGGTTCTCGGTGCGATTCAGCCAACTCGCCAACTGATCGATGTTCTCGCGCCACGGACGGGTGAAGTCCATCGGAAGCACAGGCGCTGTCTGGCTCAACTGCTGCAGCGGCCACATGTCGGAGGCCTCACCGATGTCGGTGCAGATGATCAGGTCCGGTTCCAGCGCGAGAATTGCCTCGACGTTGACCGGTGCCTCGAACACCTGCGCCGTGGGATCGGCTGGAACCCACGGCTCGGCGGCGTCGAAGCTGTACGCGATGACCGGCAGGCCCATCGCAACGGCTGGTTCGAGGTCGAGTCGGGAGTCGATGGCGACGACGCGCTTCGGTGTCACCGGAATGTCGTAGGTTCCGAGCGAGGTCGTGACCGTGCGCATCCCGGACGCATCGCCCTCGGTACCGGCGGACCTTGCGCAACCGGCGGCGAACAGCCCGGAGAATGCAGCACTGCCGACAACAAATCTCCGACGTGTCAGATCGCTGACACAGATGTGCGAACCCAGAACTGTTGATGCGGGCATGTGGCTCCTCGTGTTCGGGGTGGTCTGGACTTCCAGAAAACGCTAAGCCCGCGACCACGCGGAGGGAACGACCCGTTGCGCCAATCCGTACGCCGATCCGGCAACAAAGTCCCGAAATGCAGCAGAGCGCCCCTTCCGTGTGGAAGGGGCGCTCTGCTTACTGCCTGAATCAGTCCTTGCGCAGATCCGGACGCGGGATCACCTGAGTGTCGTCCGAGGTCCAGTCGTGCTCACCCGGAGCCGGCTCGGGCGAACCCTGGCCGCTGGGATTCTGGTTCGTTCCGCCGTGTGCAGCGCGGGCCGGAGTTCCGCCCTTGCCGCCGCGAAGGCCGAGGAAGATACCGGCGATCAGCGCGATGACTCCGAGGACACCTGCCACGATCGGGACGGTGCGGCCGAACAGCGAGAGCTTGTCCATGCCGTCACGCGCCTGCTGGACCTGGTACTCGATGGTCGCCTCGTCGAAGGGCAGCGTGACCTTGAGAACCTCGACGTCGACGGCATCCTTGTTGCGGCCGTAGTACTGGTGCAACTGCTCCTGGCCCTTGACGACGACACCGGTCTTGGGCTCGACCCACAGATCACGGACGTTGGTGTACCAACGCGTCATCGTGATCGGGGTTGCGCCGCCGGGAACGCCCCAGGTGTCAGCGGGAAGGCTCAGCTTGTTGGTGGGGGAGTTGACGACCTTCGACAGGTCGACGGGATCGATCGTCTGCTGGAAGTGGTACACCTTCAGACCGTTGATCTCGGTCTCTTCGACGAAGTCGATGTCCTTCGTGGCGCGAGCGTTCAAGTCGAAGTAGGGGTAGCTCTTCTGTTCCGTGTTGAACGGGAACTTGTACTGCAGACCGTCGCGGGAAACTTCTTCGGCGGGCTGGTCGCTGGACGTCTGGACGGTTCCGACCGGATCGTTGGTCGGCATCGAGCTGACGCGATCGAGCGTGACGCGGTCCAGGGTTGCGGTCAGCAGTCCGGTATCGCCCTGCTTGTCGGTACGACGGACCGTCTGGCCGGCTTCGACGGTGATGATGTCGGCATCGGACGGGTCCTGCGTGGTGACGTAGCGCTGAGCGACGATCGGCACGTTGGTGTCGACCTGTGCCTTTCCGCCGAGGAGGGCCGCCGAGTTGAGGACGCTACCGGTGCCTGTGGCGACGGTGGTCACCTCGAGGTCGAGTGGCGTCTTCTCCAGCTTGCCTACCGTGTAGGTAGGAATGAGGATGGCGATGGCCAAAAGGAAGGCACCGAGGCCCACCAGAATGCAAGGAAGTATCCGGCTCGGCCCTGAGCGTTCCGCCATGCTGTGACTCCTAACCCGTTAAGTCTTTCGAGGTTCCCCAACCGGCACAATATGAGCTGCGCAGATCGCATGGGGCCCCCGATGGACACCATGTGTGGCAGAACACTAACAGTCCACCGGCCCGGTTTGTCGCATGAGGGCATGAATTGGCCAGGCATTTTGTTGTGAGTCCCTGGTGGTTTCCCTCAATCGGCCTGGGGTGCACACTTATCCGTGATGATCAGTTCCACGAATTCCTCTCAGACGGTCCCGCCACAGGCTCGGGGCTTCGTTCCGGCTTTGGACGGTATGCGTGGATTGGCCGCGCTCGGCGTCCTCGTCACCCATGTCGCGTTCCAGACCGGTGAAGCGCAGTCCGGTGCGATCGGGCGCGCGTTCGGTCGACTCGATCTCGCCGTAGCGGTGTTCTTTGCCTTGTCCGGATTTCTGCTGTGGCGCCCCCACGCGGCAAAGGCTCGCGGAATCGGGCAGCCGCAGTCGACCGTCCGGTACTGGATCTCCCGCGCGACGCGCATTCTGCCGGCGTACTGGGTGGCAGTGGTCCTGATCCTGCTGTTCCTGCCCGGTGCCGGCGGGGGCTACCAAGTGTGGTTGGCGAATCTCGGGTTGGCGCAGGTCTTCGTGCCGTTGACACTCACCGAGGGCCTCACGCAGATGTGGAGCCTGTCGGTCGAGGTGGCGTTCTATGTTCTGCTGCCGCTTTTCGCGTATCTGATGGTCCGACTACGAGGAAACTCGGTCCGGTTCCGGCTGCCGCTTCTGCTCGGGGTGTCGGTCTTGGCCTTGACGTGGGCATTCATTCCGATTCCGACACCAGACGCTATCCACCACGACAACTGGTTGCCGGGCTACCTGCCGTGGTTCGGCGCCGGCATGGTGCTGGCCGAGCTGGCAGTGGGCCCGTCGACATGGGTGCACCGCCTCGCGCACCGTCGGGTACTCCTGACCCTGATTGCCTTTATCGCCTTCGTTCTTTCGTGCACCGATCTGGCCGGGCCCGAAGGTCTGGTGCGGCCTGAGCCGTGGCAGTACGCGATCAAGATTGCACTCGGTGCGATCATCAGCTTCTCGTTGATCGCGCCACTGGTTCTGCGCGATCAATCGCAGCATCTTTTCCTGGCCAGTCCTTTGGCGCTGGCAATAGGACGCTGGTCCTACGGCCTGTTCATCTGGCACCTGGCTGTACTGAACGCTGTGTTCCCCGTATTCGGCATAGTTCCGTTCTCGGGCAGCTTCTTCTACGTCCTGGCCCTCACGGTCGTCCTGAGCGTCGCTGTGGCCTCGGCCAGTTACGCCTTGGTAGAGGAACCGGCGCGCGTCGCGGTCACGCGGTGGGAGAAGCGCCGCCACATCGGTGAACCGGCAAAGGGCAACGCGGCCAACCCGGTCACGACCAAGGCCACCAACATCGAGAACTGAATCGCGAACGAGTCGCCCACATAGCCGCCCGGCGCCCGCCACGGTCCGGTCGAGAGCAGCGTGATGCCGATCATCGCGGCCACGCCGGCGGTGCCGACGAGAATGCGTGCGGTCCGAGCCGGGCCGAAGATTCGCAGCGCGGCAAGTCCGAGGATCGAGCACACAACTGCGATCGCCGCTCCCACTCCGCCGCCGATGACGGTGGCCGCCGCGAGCACGCCCACCCATCCTGCCGCGACGCTGCGCCACGGTCGGGGTGGTGTGAGGGGCTTGGACTCTCGGCGAGTGGGGACAAGAGCCGCGAACAACAGCGGGATCAGCAACACGAGCCCGCCGAAGATGCCGAGGCGGTACCAACGGTCGCTGGGGAAGTCGATGGTGACGGTTCCCGCGGTGCCTGCCGGCACGATCCAGCCCTGCTGCCAACCGTTCACGACCACCGGCGTCAGCTCGGAACCGTCCGGCGCCGTGGCGATCCAACCGATGCTGGTGCTCTCGGGATTGACGATCAGCTGATCGGCGGACGAGCTCGTGACGGTGAGTTCGCGGTGATTCGCCGTCCACGCGGTCGATTCGAGCGGTGTATTCCGTTGCGCGGCTGAAGGACCGACCGCCGTCAGATCGAGATTGTCGACCGAGAATGCGGGGCCTGGTTCGACGACCACTTCAGGCTGTCCCGCCGGCAAAGTCGCCGAAGCGTCCAGACCGCACACACGTGCCTCGACGGGTGCGCCGGTCCGAAGTTGCGTCGCCGTCGCCGTGATCGAGGTGGGGAATTGCTGTCCGGCAACCGAAATGGTCGGGCCGTCGCCACAGGTGACGGTGACGGTGCGGTTGTCGAATGATTCTGCGCCCTGCACTCCGGAACCGGCGATCGGGGTTCCGTCGGCACCGACGACGCCGACCTCGGCGAGGCCGGTGGGCTGCGCCTGGGCGAAGCCGAGCGCCGTCCGATCGAGGACCGGTTCCCAAGCGGTGATGCTCAGGACGATCTTGTCGGTGACGAAGGGGGCGAGGGTAACTCGACTGGTTCGAGGCGTGTCGTCCGAGGGTTCGGGCAGCTCTCGCACCTGCGGCCCGTTGCCGAGATTCACCGCGACACTGGTCGGCAGCGACGGCAGAGTGCCAAGTCCCCGGGTGATGTCCAGGCCGGTGACCAGGGTGGGCTCGGGAAGATTGAGAGTCAGCGTCGGTTTCGGGCCGCCCGGTTCTGTGGTGCTCTGCGGCGCCGACCACGTGGTGCGTGCGTCGCCGTCGGTGGCAGCGAAGGCAGATCCGCGTGTGTCGCCGATGTCGCTCGAACCCGAAGCCGTGATTCGGCCGGGGACGGAAAGCAGATCTTCGAGGGCGTTGCCCTGACGCGCTCGGACAGTCAGTGTCGGTGCAACGACTGTGTTTTCGGGCACCGTGAGCGTGCGCTGGAAGCGGCTCGGCTCTTCGGGTATCGCCATGAATGCATTGCTGCACCGCACGCGGTCCGTCGAGTCGGCGCAGGCGTTGCGGCCGGGGAACTCCTGGCTCAGGTTCCACGCGTTCACAGATGCGCCCGTCGGCGTGCTCGGCAGGACTGTGTCGAAACGGATCGGTACGGTCTTCGGCGCGCTGCGATCGGAGAAGTCTTCGACGGAGAGTTCGCTGATGCCGAACTGTGTTCCAGGAGATCCGTTTTCGGTGTGAGTCGCTGTGACGCGTACCCACGGCGTGTTGCCGCCCGGGATCGAGACGGTGATGGGCTCACCGGGACGCTCCACCTTCACCGCCGTGCTGCCGTTCGGTGTCGAGACCTCGAGCCATTTGACGGGAGCTCCGATTGCCGCGGCACTGGTGGTCAGATGAAGCAACCCACTGGAAATCGGTGTGTCGAAGTCGATCTGCAACCACTGGCCCAGTGCGCGCTCGATGCCGTTGCTGAACCAGCCGGTGGCCGGATCGCCGTCGACCGTCGACGCGGGACTGCTCGACGGTGAAGTGCCGCCCAGCTGGGTGGCGTCGGAGGCGGCGCTGGAAACGGTGATCGAAGCTCCGCTCCAACGGCCTTCCACGAGAGGCGTGTTCGCAACCGGGTAGTCGGGCACCAGATTGTAGGTACGACGAGCGTCGTCGGGGGTGCGCAGGGCGGAACTGTGGTTGTCGACCTGACCGAAATCGGTTTCTCGATCGCGCGGTGTGTCGGTGACGGTGACAGAATCGACGGGCAGTCCCGCAGCTTCGGCGTCGGCGGCGAGAATCATCGGCCCGGTCCCCGGAACCAGCCCGCTTTCGTGAAGTCGTACAGACGATTCCGGCCCACCTTGTACACGCGGAACCTGGTTCAGGTCGACGGAGTACGGGCCACTGACCGCCGGGGTGCCGTCGGGCGGGGTGACCTCGAAGATTTCGATGGCCGGGTAACCGGGACGCAGATCGTTGTCCGCGACCAGCCCTTCGATCTGTTCGGGGCTGTCGTCTTCACCGAAGTGGGCGACTCGCTCGATCCCCGGCGAGCCTTCGACCGCCTGGTGCACGAGTATCGGCCTGGCCGATCGCGACGTTTCGCCGTCGAGGTCGTTGCGCATCACCAGGTAGTGGATGCCCTGCCCAAGCAAGGTCTGTGCGAGGCCGTCCGACGGACGTCCGTCGGCGATGAGACGTTGCACGGAATCGAGCGCTCGGATTGCGCCGGGAGGGGTCAGCGGGACCGAGTCACGCACCGCCCACGGCGTACTCGCCAAAGCCTGAAGCGGTTCGTCACGCGTCAGACCCCAGACTTGGCTGCCGAAGGGCGCTCCCGGGACGACGAGGGCACGTTCGGCTTCCGACCCGGGGGAGGTGTTGTCCTCGAGCCACTGCGCTGCTTCGTTCCAGTACGAGGGAACGTCCGGATACGCACCGCGAGGAGCGAGCTTTCCCGTCCAGGCCAAGGCGGTGGAGAGGGTGAGGGCAACGAGGATCAGGCTGGTCAGTGCGACCATCGGTTCGCGCTCGGGATGGGCGAACGCGCGGCGCCATCGGGCGAGTGGAACCGATCCCGGTAGTGGCACTTTGGCCAGCAGGTGTGCGAGTCCGAGCACCAGCGGCAGACGGACCAACGGCTCGAGCTTGTGGACGTTGCGCAGCGGCGCGCCCGCCGAGTCGAGGAACAGGCGTACCGACTCCGACACCGGTGAGCTGAGTTCACCAACGTATCCCGCGGCCAGGCCGGTGATCCCGACGAACAGGATGAGCGTCAGCCGGCCGCGAGCAGGCATGGACCGCATGCAGAGCCCGGCGAGGCCGGCGGCGGCAACCAGACCTGTGGCGACAACTGCTGCGGGCTGGGTGACCAGGACGGCGCCGGCAATGCGTTCGGGGGAGACGAACGGGGTCCAACTGTCCGTGCCGCGAAGTATCTCGGCCAGCGACGCCCACTGCGTGGTGACACCGGCGGACTCGATGTAGTCGAGGAACGGTGGGCTGATCTTGCCGAGCAGAAGCAGCGGCACGATCCACCAGAGTGTGCCGAGAGCGACGAACAGCGCCCACCACGCGGTGAACGTCAGCCATGTTCGGTTGGGTTTGTGCGAGAGCCACCAGATGATCGCGACCAGGCAGGCCGCGGCAGTGGCGACGGCATTGATCGAACCCATGAGCGCGACGGCAAGCGCGGATTGTGCGGCTAACCGCCTCAACCCCCGTGAGTGGTTAGGGAGTCCAGGGACTCCTTTTCCACGCACAGGGCCGAAGGCCAAAATCACCGGCAACAACACCCACGGCGCCAACATCATCGGCAGGGTTTCCGAGGAAATCGAACCGAGCGTGGTCAGCACGCGGGGAGAAAGAACAAAGGCAACCGCTGCGATGACGCGCGAACTACGGCTGCCGATACCGAGAGCCTCGGCAACTCGGATGATGCCCCAGAAACCCGCGATCAGGAGCAGCGCCCACCAGATGCGCTGGGTGATCCACGGCGGAACGTTCGCCAACTCTCCGAGCGCGAAGAACGGCCCGTGCGGAAAGAAATATCCGTAGGCCTGGTTCTGAACCTGGCCGAGCGGGGCCTGACTACTCCACTGATGCGACGCGCGTTCGAGAAAACCGAACGGATTCTGCGTCAGGTCGTACTTGGTGTCAGCGGTGATCAGACCCGGCGATTGCAGAAAAGTGAGAAGAAACGCTACGACGGAGGCGCCGAACAGCCACCGCTTCGACAGGGGCTCTGCCGACGGGGCGGTGTCTACCGAAGACACCGCTGCGTCGGCGGAAGAACGGGAACTCGCGAGGCCTGCGCTCTCAGCGGCTGCCGTACTCAACCTGGTTCAGCACGGAAGAATCTGCGTTTCCGCTGCGGTCGATCTCGGGACGAGTGTTGTCCGACGCGGCGGCCGTGACACCGAAGATGACGCCGGCACCCAGAACGGCACCGATGACAGCGCTGGCCACACCGGGGACAAGGAACTTCGTCATCGCGGATCTCCCAATTGGTCGTTAGTCGGTCGTTCGCGGTCGGACGGACTTACCGGCCCGTACGAACTGCTCGGGTCAAGGTATCACCTGCACTCGAGAATCCGGACGATTACCCTCGTGACGTGCTGGTCAGTCGAGGGTTTCGGCACCGAGCGCGGTCAACAGAGTGCGCAGTTTCGTAGATGTCTCGTCGAGTTCGTCCTGCGGATCCGATTCGGCGACAATTCCACCACCCGCGCTGGCCCAGGCGTTGCGGCCGTCTGCACTGATCTCGGCGCAGCGGATGGCAACCACCCAATCGCCGTCACCGGCCTCGTCGCACCATCCCACGGCGCCGCCGTAGAAACGGCGAGGCTCCTCGGTCTCGCGGATGACTTTCAGCGCCGCGTCGGTGGGTGTTCCGCACAGCGCGGGCGTCGGATGCAGAGCGATGGCGAGGTCGAGCGCAGTGGTGTCGTTTCGCAGCGTGCCGCGGATCGGGCTGGCCAAGTGCCAGACCTCGTGAGTATTGGTCAGTTCGGGAGTTGCCGGCACCGACAGATCGCTGCACATCGGTTGCAGGACCTCGCGGATCCACGCCGTCACGAAGGCGTGCTCGGCCAGATTCTTCGTCGAATGCAGAAGGCTTTCGCCTGCCTTGCGGTCTTGATCGGCGTGGGCGGATCGCTTGGTGGTGCCGGCCAACGGGCGACATGTCACGACGCGCCCGCGTCGACTGACCAATACTTCGGGCGTCGCGCCGACCAGGCTGTGGCCCTCGAATTCGGCTCCCGCAGCAGAGAGGTCGACGGCAAAGGTGTTGGCGACGGGATTGAGCGCCGCCATGCGTGCGGCGAGCGCGGTCGGGGAGATCGGGGTCTGCGTCCGAAGTTCCACAGTGCGAGCCGCGACAACCTTGTCGATCTCGCCGCTGCGGAGGCGTCCGATCAACTTTTCCACCCGACGAAGATGCTCCGACGACGACGGGATCTCCCGGTCAACCCGGGTCGTGGGCAGGGCCTGGGGATCGCGCGGTTGCCACGGCCGCGACGTGATCGTCGCCTCGGCAGGTTCGTACAACGCCGTTGCGGCAGCCGGGTCGAAGGGGAGCGCTCCGACGATCAGCTTTGTCGTACCTGCCGACAGAGCGTGGGTGGCCGCGTCGGAGCTGTCGAAGCTGCGTCGTACGCCGCGGGTGACCACGCTGTGATCGGGGCGCGAGAGAACAAAACCGTCCATGGTGGCTTCGACACTAGTCGGCCACGGATCAGGAATGCGCGAAGGTCACTTCCCCGGAGGGACGATCAACACCGGCCGATGACTGTGACGCAGAACATGATCCGCGACGCTGCTCTGCAGTAGCGACCGCAAACCCGTAGTGCCACGGGTGCCGGTCACGATGATGTCGACGTCCAATTCGTCTGCGGTTTCGCAGATTGCAGACCAGATCGCGGATCGGCACTCGGCGCTTCTGCCTTCGACGGTCAGGCCTGCGGCCTCGGCCAGTGCGACGCCCTCGGCGAGGGTGACTTTGGCGTCGGTGTACGCGATGTCCTCGACGTCGTCGTCGGGAACCCACTCCGGTTGCATCACCCCGGACAGGCCGGACATGCGAGCGGCCTGGCGAACCATCGGCTCCCAGGCAGTGACGAGAACAGCACGATTGGCGGAGAGGAAACGCCCCGCATAGTCGACTGCACGCTTGGCGTTGTCGGAACCGTCGTACGCGATGAGCATCAGACCTTGTGGCATCACGACCTCCTCGTCAGCGGGGGAATCGGTTCTCTTCCAGGCTACCGTCCCGATGTGCCCGTGAGGGAGTGTATGGGTACCGGGTCCGTTACGGTCGAGGTATGCGGATCAAGTTTCTGAAGGCTGCGACGACCATTGCTTTATGCGGAGGGTTGGTTGCGGGATGCTCGGGCGAGAACGGGACCGCCGATCCGGTTTCGAGCGCCCCGACCAGCACCACCTCCGAGATCACGTCGACGCCTGCGGCATCCAGCTCCGCGCCCGTCGCCGCGTCGTGCGGTAGTGACCTTCTGGCTTCACTGTCTCTGCGTCAGAAACTTGCCCAGCTGCTCAACGTCGGCGTCACCGGGACCGACGACGCGTTGTCGATAGTGCAGAACGAGGAGATCGGCGGCATCTTCGTCGGAAGTTGGACCGATCAGTCGATGCTCACCAATCGCGAAGTGCCGCAGGTTGCTTCGGCGTCGAAGTTGCCGTTGATGGTGACGATCGACGAAGAAGGTGGACGAGTTTCCCGCGTCGCGGACATCCTCGGGCCCGATCCGTCGGCCAGGGAAACGGCGCAGACCATGACAGTGGAACAGACGTACCAGATGGCACTCGAGCGTGGACGTGGGTTGAAGGATCTCGGGATCACCGTCAACTACGCCCCCGACGTCGACGTCAGCAGCCAACCCGACGACTCCGTGATCGGGGACCGCTCGTACTCCGACGACCCCCAGACCGTGGTTGCCTACGCCGGTGCGTACGCGCAGGGTATGCGCGATGCCGGAATCTTCCCGGTGATCAAGCACTTTCCCGGGCATGGCAGCGCGTCGGGTGACTCGCACCGGGGTGAGGTGACAACGCCGCCCTTGCAGGATCTGATCGCGTCGGACCTGATTCCCTTCCGGGAGCTGTCGGGAACCGGAGTCGGCGTCATGATGGGTCACCTCGAGGTTCCCGGTCTGACCGAGCCCGGTACCCCTGCCAGCATCAGCCCCGCCGCCGTCGCGTTGCTTCGCGACGGAGTGGGTTACGGCGCAGCGCCGTTCACCGGCCCGGTATTCACCGACGACCTCAGCGGAATGCAGGCGATCACCGACCGATACGATATTGCCGACGCGGTTCAGGCTGCGCTGGTGGCTGGAGTCGATCAGGCATTGTGGCTGACAACCGACGACGTTCCGCGGGTGCTCGACCATCTCGAGCAGGCCGTCGCGTCCGGTGAGCTTCCGCAGGCGCGGGTCGATCAGGCCGTGGTCACAGTTGCCACTGCCAAAGGTGCCGTGACCTGCTGAGTCGAAGTCAGGATTCGACGCACAATCTTACCGTAGAGTAAGATCGACATTTACCCTGTGGTTGGAGGAAGCATGGCCGGCGGTACCAAGCGACTGCCACGCGCAGTGCGTGAGCAGCAGATGCTCGACGCGGCTGTGGACGTGTTCTCCGACAGGGGGTTTCACGAAACTTCGATGGACACCATCGCAGCCAAAGCCGAGATCTCGAAGCCGATGCTGTACCTGTACTACGGCTCGAAGGAAGAGCTGTTCGCGGCGTGCATTCATCGTGAAGGGCTCCGCTTCCTCGAAGCGCTCGCCCCGGCCGGCGCGCCGAACCTGACTCCGCGTGAACAATTGCGAGCCGCTCTCGAGGGCTTCCTCGGGTTCGTGGGTGCAAACCGCAAGTCGTGGATGGTGCTCTACCGTCAGGCCGTCGGGCAGCAGGCTTTTGCGGGCACCGTGCAGTCCAGCCGCGATCGGTTGATCGAGTTGACTGCGCATCTGCTCGAGTCCAGCACCAAGGATCCTGATGCCGCGCACGATTACGGGATCATCGCCATCGCGCTCGTCGGCGCCGGTGAGGCGGTAGCCGACCGGGTCGCGGGTGGGGAAATCGAAGTGGATGCCGCAGCGGATCTACTCGAATCCCTCGCGTGGCGCGGTCTGTCGGGCAAGAAGAAGTCCGAATAGCCCCCAAACCAATCTGAGCGAACGTACCTTTCAGCGCATCCAAGGCGCCGAAAGGTACGTTCGCTCAATTGGGGTGGGTCGAAACCCGACAAAACTCAGGTCAGCGCAGCGTCGCCGTGACGTGCGGGTAACCCTTCTTCGGGTGACGCAGCGACAGATCCCAGCCGTCGTCGGTGCGATCAGCGTAGGCATTCAGCGTCGCCGGTAGCAGAATCGGCTTGCCGAAACGCACGCTGTAGGTGACCTTGTCCGCGACGGACCCCTCGACGGTCCGCAGAACTGCCGCGGCACTCCACATTCCGTGAGCAATGGTCTTCGGGAAACCGAAAGCCTTGGCGCCCAGAGACGAGACGTGAATCGGATTGCGGTCGCCGGAGACGGCGGCGTACTTGCTGATCGTGGTCTGGTCGACGCGGATGGTGCTCATCGGCATCGGCGGGACCTCGTCGGCCTTGGGCTCCGGACCTGGCTGGCCGGACAGGGAGGTCTTCTGCTGGTTCAGGAAGCTCGAGGTCTGTCGCCAGACCAGTTCCCGTCCCACCCGAATTTCGGTGATCACGTCGATCAGCAGGCCCTTGCGGTGCTCACGCAGGTTCTCGGCATGCACCGAGAGGTCAAGCGGTTCGCTGACGGAGATGGGCCGCAGCGATTCGATGACGTTCTCGGCGTGAACGGAGCCGACGGCGGCGAAGGGGAAGTCCTTCGACACCATCAGCTTCATCACGGTCGGGAAGGCCAAGGTGAAGGGATACGTGATCGGCAGAGTGTCGCCGAATCGCAGTCCGGTCACGCGGCAGTACGCCGCCAGATTGTCGGTGTCGACCTTCAGTCCGGTGAGGGTGAAGGTCTGCTGTGGCACCGAGCGCGAGTTGGACTTGTTCCACGGCAACAATCCCAGTACCGCCCGGGAGTAGATGTCGATGGTCTTCGGCTGCTCGGTGAGCGCGACGGTCTTTGTTGCCATCATGCGCCCAGGAGGCTCTGGCCGCAGACGCGAACGACCTGTCCCGTAACGGCATTGGAGGCCGGGCTCGCGAAGTATGCGACGGTCTCGGCGACGTCGACGGTCTCGCCGCCCTGCAGGAGCGAGCTCATGCGGCGGCCGGCTTCTCGGGTGGCGAAGGGGATGGCTGCGGTCATGGCGGTCTCGATGAAGCCCGGTGCGACGGCGTTGATGGTGATGTTCTTCTTCGCCAGGACGGGAGCTTCGGCGTGTACGAGGCCGATGACGCCGGCCTTGGAGGTGCCGTAGTTGGTCTGGCCGCGGTTGCCCGCGATGCCGGCGATGGAGGAGACGTCGACGACGCGGCCGCCTTCCTTGAGGGCGCCCTTCTCGACGAGGTGCTCGGTGATCTTCTGCGGTGCAAGAAGATTGACGTTCATGACCATGTTCCAGCGGCCCTCGTCCATGTTGGCGAGGGTCTTGTCGCGGGTGATGCCGGCGTTGTGGACGATGATGTCGGCTCCGCCGTGACGCTCGAGGAGGTGAGCTGCGAGGACCTCGGCTGCGTCGGCCGCCGTGACGTCGAGGGCGAGGGACGTGCCGCCGACCTTGTTTGCGGTCTCGGACAGTGCTTCGCCGGCGGCCGGGATGTCAGCGCAGACCACGTGTGCGCCGTCGCGTGCCAGGACCTCGGCGATGGTGGCGCCGATACCGCGGGCTGCGCCGGTGACGACGGCAACCTTGCCTTCGAGCGGCTTGTCCCAGCTTGCGGGCGCGACGGAATCTTCAGCGCCGACGACGATGACCTGGCCGTCGACGAAGGCGGACTTTGCCGAAAGGAGAAAGCGCAGAGTCGATTCCACGCCGGACAGTCCGGTGGACGCCTTGGGGGAGACGTAGACCAGCTGAGCGGTGGAGCCGCGCTTGATCTCCTTGCCGACGCTGCGGGTGAAGCCTTCGAGCGCGCGCTGCGCGACATGCTCGTCGACGCTCGACGTTTCTTCCGGCGTCGTGCCGAGAACGACGACGCGAGCCGACGGTGCGAGGTTGCGGATCACGGGCTGGAAGAACTCGAACAGCTGCTCGAGCTCGCTGACCTGAGTGATTCCGGTGGCGTCGAACACGAGTCCGCCGAAGCTGCTGTCGTGTGCCTGAGCGGCCGGGTAGTCGGAGAGCAGTACGCGAAGTGGTTCTGCGAGCCGACCCTTGCCGCCGATGAGGACAGGTCCGGCGAGTGCGGGTTCCCCTGCTTTGTAGCGACGCAGGTTCTCGGGCCTGGGCAGGCCGGCCTTCGACGCGATGAATGCGCCGGGGGCGGACGAGAGGAACTGTGAATAGAGGTCGGGAGCTCCCTTGCTGGCTGCCACGGTCCTACCTTCTGTTGTGTTTCGGGTTGTCTCTCACCGGGCAATCGGAAGAATGCGGCGATAGACAAGTAACTTACTACTGAGTAAGAATAGTCTTCAACAGGTAATCGCACCATCCTTGGAGACGCAAGTGACAAGCAAAGCCCGTTCAAACGCAAAGCCCGCCGCACCGCGCACCGCACCGGCCGCAGCCGCTGCGAAGTCCGCAGGTCAGCGCCGTCCGGTTGCGATCGTCGGCGGAAATCGCATTCCGTTCGCACGCTCGGACAAGGCGTACGCACAGGCGTCCAACCAGGACATGTTCACTGCGACGCTCGACGGTCTGGTGAGCCGATTCAATCTGCAGGGCGAGAAGCTCGGCATGGTCGTCGGCGGTGCGGTGCTCAAGCACAGCCGTGATTTCAATCTCATTCGCGAGTCCGTTCTCGGCAGCGCGCTGAGCCCGTACACGTCGGCGTACGACCTTCAGCAGGCGTGTGGCACGGGACTGCAGTCGATCATCGCCGTCGGCGACGCCATTTCGGCCGGCCGCATCGATTCGGGCATCGGCGGCGGCACGGACACCACGTCCGACGCCCCGATCGGCGTCAACGATCAGGCGCGCGAGTTCCTGCTTTCCCTAAACCGTGCGAAGTCCACGGGCGACCGCATCAAGCTGCTCGGCAACGTGCGTGCGGGCATGCTCGGCCTCGAAATTCCACGCAACGGCGAGCCTCGCACCGGCAAGTCGATGGGTGACCACGCTGCGATCACCGCCAAGGAATTCGGCATCAAGCGCGAGGACCAGGACGAACTTGCCGCTGCCAGCCACAAGAACATGGCGGCTGCCTACGACCGCGGTTTCTTCGACGACCTCGTCACCCCGTTCCTCGGCCTGACCCGCGACGACAACCTCCGTCCCGGTTCGACCGTCGAGAAGCTGTCGACGCTCAAGCCTGTCTTCGGTACCAAGCTCGGCGACGCGACGATGACGGCAGGCAACTCGACGCCGCTCACCGACGGCGCTTCTGCAGTCCTCCTCTCCACCGACGAGTGGGCAGCCGAGCGCAATCTTCCGGTTCTGGCGCACCTCGTCGATTCCGAAACCGCTGCCGTCGACTACGTCCACGGCAAAGACGGTTTGCTCATGGCTCCCACGTACGCGATTCCGCGTTTGCTGGCCCGCAACGGTCTGACCTTGCAGGACTTCGATTACTACGAGATCCACGAAGCCTTCGCTTCGGTGGTTCTGGCAACCCTGCAGGCCTTCGAGTCCGACGAGTACTGCAAGGAACGCCTCGGCCTCGACGGCGCGTTGGGATCGATCGACCGAAGCAAGCTCAATGTCAACGGATCGTCCTTGGCTGCAGGTCACCCGTTCGCGGCAACCGGCGGACGTATTGTGGCTTCCCTCGCAAAGATGCTCGCGGAGAAGGGTTCGGGCCGCGGTCTGATCTCGATCTGTGCGGCCGGTGGCCAGGGTGTCACGGCGATCATCGAGCGGTAACCGCTCCACAATCTCCCCACGCGACTGAAAACTGCGCTCACCTGCAGTGATCGTCGCGAGGGGATGCGTAATCGGGGATCCGGCCACGAGGGGTGGCCGGATCCCCGAACTCTTTGCAAACTTTTTCGCGCAGGCGTGTAACGCTGCAGAATAGCTACCGATATTCATGACAGCCCCGTGTTGCTGCCTGACCCCCGACCTGGCAGCAGCGCGGGGCTCTCGTATGTCCGGATATCCTGTATTGAGTTGTCGGTGAGCGCCGCAGCGACGGTTGATGCAGCGAGGAGCCAACAGGTGAGTGACGAAGAGGGTCCGTCCGTCGAGAAGACGAACAGCGAGGACTCGTCCCTCCCGGAACAGGAACTCGAGTCGGTCGAGGAACCTCAGGCGGTCGACGAGACCGAGTCGGTCGAGGACCCCAAGACCCCTGAGGACACCGAGGCGGTTGTCGAGGCTGAATCAGTAGAACCTGAACCAGCCGAAGCACCAAGGCCTGTCGACGAAGAAGCAATCGATTCCACAGAAGCGACAGTCGACGAAGCAGTAGACGAGCCGACAATCGTCGAGCCCACAATCGTCGAACCGGCCATCGACGAATCGGCAAACGAGGTCACCACCGTCATCCCCGTCGTCCCAGCGGAGGACGCACCGCCGACGGAAGTAGTCGACTCGGCTCCGGCGACAGAAACCATCGACGAGCAGACAGAGCAGTTCGAGCCCCCGGCAGTGGTGGTTCCCCCGAAGCCGCCGCGTCCCGAGTTCGTGCAGCAGTACGACACCCAGCAATTCGAACCCATCCAGCAGCAGTACGAGCCTGTTGTCCGCGAACCAGAGGCAGTTGCACCACCAGCACCGCAACAACAGCCAGAAGCGCCCGCTCCGGAGTCTTCCCGTAAGTGGGTCAAACCGGCGATAGCAGTCGGCGCCATCTTTGCGGTCGCAGTGATTGCCTACGGAGTGGACATCTTCACGTCGTCGGGGAAGACACCACGCGGCACCCAGGTCGCCGGGGTGGACATCGGTGATCTCACGCCTGCCGACGCAGAGGCCACGCTGCGCGCCGAACTCGGCCCAAGGCTCGTCGAACCGGTAGCGGTACATGCCGGCGGCGTCGATTCCGAGATCGTTCCAGCATCTGCGGGTGTGGACGTCGACTGGTCGGCGACGCTCTCGGGCGTGAACGCTCAGCCGATCAACCCGATCACCCGCATCACGTCGTTCTTCGGCTCCCGCGAGGTGCCCGTGGTGTCGACGGTCGACCAGGGTGCGTTGGATGCCTCGATGTCGCAACTTGCGGCGAACAGCGATCGTGCGCCCGTCGAAGGCGCAGTCGTGTTCGAGAGTGGGAAGGCGACGGGTGTTTCACCTGCCGCCGGCCAGGCTCTCGAAACGCAGCAGGCGGGCGCAACGTTCGCCGCGGAGTGGTCTGACGGTGGCGTCGTCGATCTTCCGGTCGACGAGGTGCCGGTGACGGTCACTCAGGCCGGTGTCGATCGCGCACTGCAGGAGATTGCCATTCCGGCTGCCTCGGGTGATGTCGTGGTCAACGGCCGTGACGGCAAGGTTGCGACGCTCGGCGTCGACCAGATCGGTGAGGTTCTGACCTTCACCCCTGACGGCTCGGGTGGGCTGACTCCGCAGTACAACACGGATGCTGCGATCAAGATTCTGACTCCGCAGTTGGTATCGACTGAAGTACAACCCAAGGACGCGTCGTTCACCTTCGCCGGTGGTAAGCCGTCGGTTGTGCCGGGTGTTGTCGGTGATCTGATCAACTGGCCGGACACGGTCAAGGAACTTCCGGTTCTGCTGGGCAGCACGGCGTCTCGGGCAACACCCGCCGTGTACGGACCGGTCCCGCCGGCGTTGACCACCGAAGCCGCGGATGCCCTCGGCATCAACGAGGTGATCGGCGAATTCACCACCGGTGGTTTCGAATACGCGTCTGGAGTGAATATCGGCCTGGCCGCGTCGGAGATCGACGGGGCCGTGATCAAGCCAGGGGATACGTTCTCGCTCAACGAGTACACGGGCCCGCGCGGTGCGGCTCAGGGATACGTCGAGTCGGGGATCATCAACAATGGTCGCCCGGACAAGGCTGTCGGCGGCGGTATCAGCCAGCTCGCGACGACGCTCTACAACGCGACGTATTTCGCAGGCATGGACGACGTCGCGCACACCGAGCACAGTTACTACATCTCGCGGTACCCCGAAGCGCGTGAGGCGACCATCTTCGATGGAGCGATCGACTTGCAGTTCCGTAATCCGGCGAAGACCGGCGTGATGATCGAGACGATTGCGACGTCGTCGAACATCACCGTTCGGATCTGGGGAACCAAAACCGTCGATGTCGCTTCGACGACCGGCCCGCGTACGTCGCCGACATCGCCGAACACCGTGACGTTGCCGGAGGGGCCTGGTTGTGTGGCTTCGAGCGGTGCGCCCGGATTCACGGTCAGCGACACCCGCGTGATCACCGACCACGCGAGTGGCGCCGAGATTTCCTCGAACACCCGGACCGTCAAGTACGACCCGGTGCCGATCGTGAAGTGCGAGTAGGGACCTACTTGCCGACGAGTGGGCCGAGGGTGCGGCCCGCGAGGTCGACGATGCCTGGCTCTTCGCCGTTGGTGATCAGGTTGATCACGACGCCGTCGATGCCGTGGTCGAGGATGCGCGTCTGAACCTGCTCGGCGACGTCGTCCGGGCTGCCGACGAAATGGCGTTCGGTGGCCTTGGCGACCACGTCTTCCGGCGCCGTGGCGATGTCGAGGCCACGCTCCGCGAGAAACGTTCGCTGATGCGCGCGAGCCTTGTCGCCGTCCTCGTCGATCATCATGAACGTGAGGAAGCTGGTCTCGAGGGTTGCGGGATCGCGACCGGCTTCGTCGCAGCGTGCCGCAAGTGCTTCCATCTTGCGCGGCAGTTCCGAGGGGTCGCAGATGATGTTGAGGTGATCCGCGAAGCGAGCGGCGAGGCCGAACGTCTTCTTCTCACCGCCGCCGCCGAGCAGAATCGGCAGGTCGTCGCGGACGCGAGGCTCGTTGATGGCGTCCTTGACGTGGTACCACTTGCCGTCGAAGGTGGGGCGCTCACCGCGGAGCATCGGCGCGATGATCTGCAGTGCTTCGTCGAGCTTCTGGAAGCGCTCGGTGAACGTTCCGAACTCGTATCCGAACGAATTGTGTTCGAGCTCGAACCAACCGGCGCCGATTCCCAGGATGGCCCGACCGCCGCTCACCACGTCGAGGGTGGTGACGGTCTTGGCGAGCATGGGCGGATTGCGGTAGGTGTTTCCCGTGACCAGTGCAGACAACTGGATGGTCTCGGTGGCCGTCGCCAGCGCGGAGAGCGCGGAGTAGGCCTCGAGCATCGGGGCGTCCGGCGCTCCGATTCCGGGGAGTTGGTAGAAGTGATCCATCACGAATGCAGTGTCGAAGCCTGCGGCTTCGGCTTCGCGGGCCTGCGCTATGACGGTGGGGAAGAGGTCCTTGACCGGACCGCCGTAGCTGAAGTTGGGCATCTGGTATCCGAGGCGAGTGCTCACCGTTTCGACGTTACTCGCGATCGGTTGACCTGGCACGATTTTACCAACTCTATGGATTCCGTTGTGCCGGGCAGACTTCCGGAATTCAGAGAAGTTCTTCGGCCGCTTCGCGTCGCTTGGCGCGCTGCTGGTGAAGCTTGACTGCCGCGATTGCGACGCCGCCACCGACGATTCCGCCGACGAGAGCGCCGACCCACGTGGACGATTCTTCGTACGAATCGAATTTGAGGCGCGCCATGATGCCGACTGCGGCGACGAGGTACAGCGCGATGCTGATCACGACCCGGGGACGGTTGTAGTTGGACAACACGTAGACATCGACGTCGCGCCGAAGTGCATAGACAATCGTGACCACCGAGCCGAACAGCGCGACGATCAGCAGCGCGAGCGAGATCCACGCCCCTGTTCGGCCGGCGACCCAGGGCAGAATCGCCGAGCTGACGAAGACTGCCCAGAAGACACTCTGCAATCCCACCGCCGAGGCTTCGTTCCAGACGTCGCGCTGACGCTCGTCCTTGTAGAAGTCGTCGTCCAGATCTCCGACGAACCGCATTGCCTTCATCATGGTGCTCATGCCGTCTCCTCTGGAATTTCTGCGGTGAGTGCCGATTCGGGTAAGGGGAAGAGCGCTTCGACGGTGGTCCCCAGTGCCAGTGCCAGGCGAAGTGCCAGGTAGACACTCGGTGCGTAGTCGCCGCGTTCGACGGAGACGATGCTCTGTCTGCTCACCTGACCTGCCGTGGCCAGTTGCGCCTGGGTGAGGCCGGCGAGGCGTCGGTGCTCCCGCACGTTGTTGTCGCCGGCCTTTCCAGTCATAGGAAAAGTAAAGAATACTTGTCACATGATGTCAAGTTTACTTGTCATATGAGAGGCTGAAGAGCATGCGTGAACGATTTCTCGAGATCGCCCTGGCCAATCCAGTGGTCGCAACGATCGTGGATCGGGCGCCGAAGCTGGGATTGCCGGAGTGGTACTTGACGGCGGGTGGGCTCTTCCAAACCGTCTGGAATCACATCGACGGCCGTGACCTCGGCGCCGGAATCAAGGACTACGACCTCTTCTATTTCGACGCCGGCCATCTGAGCTACGACGCGGAGGACCGTGTGATTCGTTCGGCGGCAGAACTGTTCGCCGATGTGGATGCCGATGTCGAAGTACGCAACGAAGCCCGCGTGCACCTGTGGTACGAGCAGCATTTCGGGATTCCCGGCGTTCCGTTCACCAGTTGCCGCGACGCTATCGACCACTTCGCTTCCACAACTTGCTGTTTCGGGATCACCAAGTCTGCGGGCGGCACTGTGGACGTGTATGCCCCGCATGGATACGACGATCTTTTCGACATGATCGTCCGCCCCAACCCGGTGCTTGCACCGAGAGAGGTTTACGAGGCCAAGGCGGCACGGTGGCGCAGGGAATGGCCTGCGCTGACCGTGGAGCCTTGGCCGGAGACCCTGACCTAGACTTCGATCGGCGGATGCAGCCTGTCCATGGTCCATTGCCGATTTCGGCGTGCAGCAAGTGAACTGGCGCCGAGTGAGGCGACGAGAAGGCCGCCGAGGACGGCGATCGAGACCCACAGTCTCGAGTCGATACCGCCGACGGTGAGTTGTCGTAGCCCGTTCACCGCGTAGGTCATCGGGTCGAAGGGGTGGATGATCTGGAACGGTTTCGCGGTGGTTTCGACGGGATAGATGCCGCCGGCCGAAACCAGTTGCAGCATCAGGAACGCCAGGGTGATGACGCGTCCGACGGATACTCCGAAGATGGCGTTGAATGCCTGGATCAACGCCATATACGTGGCAGTGATGAGCATCAGGAATCCGACGGTGCCGAGGGCGTGTGTGGGGTGCAGGCCGACGGCGAAGTGCACGACCAGGTACATCACGATCACCTGGCAGATGCCGATGAGCAATGCCGGCCAGTACGAGGCGAGGACCACTCGCAGCGCGCCGAGTCCGTTTGCGATGGGCCGGTTCTGGAGCGGCTTGAGCAGCATCCAGGTGATGATGCCGCCCACGAACAGCGCGAGGGGCAGGAAGAACGGAGCAAAACCGGTACCGAAGGTGCTTGCCCGGTTCTCGTAGGTCTCCTGTAGTTCGACCGGGCTGGAGAGGGTTTGAGCGGTTGCGGTTCGCTGCTGATCGGTCCAACTGGGAATCTGACCGGCGCCCTCGGTGAGTTTGGTCGCGAGTTCGGCAGACCCGGCACGGAGTTGCTCGGTGCCGTCGGCGAGTTTGGCTGCACCATCGGAGAGTTGGACGCTGCCGTCGGTGAGTTGAACCAGTCCACTGCTGAGGGTTTGCGCGCCGTCGTTGACTTGCTGACCGCCGTCACGCAGCTGCACCAGGCCGTTGCGGAGTTCACCGCCGCCGTTGGCCGCGGCATTCAGCCCGGCTCGGAAGGTGCTCGACGGATCGTCGAGTTGGTAAGCGAGTTGTTGTGCACCGCTCTTGAGTTCGCCCAGTTGGCCCATGGTCGCTTCACCGAAACCCTGAGTGCGCAGCATGTCCTGGGCAGGCGCGAGGGCATTGGCGATCTGTTGGCTGACAGGATCCGGGTTCAGCCGAAGGCTGGCCACCGCCTGCCCGACCAGTTGTGCAACGTCTGCCTGTGTGTTCCCGAGGACGCTCAGTTGGTCGACGACCTGGGTGACGCCACCACTGAGTTGGCTTGCGCCGTCGCCCAGTTGGACGGCTCCGAGATCGAGTTGCCCCAAACCGTCGGTCAGTGCGAGGACACCGTCCGTGGCGGTGTTGATTCCGGTCGAGAGTTGCGCTGTACCGCCGGCAAGAGTGGCTGCACCGTCACGTGCGGTAACCATGTTGTCTGCCAGAGTTTTCGAGCCCGACGCCAATTCGCCGGCTCCGGCATTGGCAGTGTTCACTCCGGCCGAGAGCTGGAGTGCTCCGTCGGCGGCCTGCTTCAAACCTGCACCCGCGTCGGTCAATCCGACCAGGACCGTCTCGACGGACTGCGCGCCGATCTTGTCGCTGACTTGACTGAGGACCTGCTGGGCGGCGTTTTGGCCGATGATGGTGCCGAGGTAGTTGTTGACGTCGTTGAAGGTGAACTGCAACTGAGCTTTGTGGGGGTCCTTGGACGTCGGGGAGGCAACGGCCTCGCTGAAATTCTCGGGGAGAGTGAGAGAGAAGTAGTACGTGCCGTCCGAGACTCCCTGTTCGGCTTCCTGCTGCGAGACCAGGTGGAGATCGAGCTCACCGGAATCGAGAAGTGCTTTGCTGACTTCGTCGCCCGCCTTGAGCTCTTGACCCTGCACCATCGCACCGCGGTCGGTGTTGACCAGTGCGACGGGGACCTTGTTGACCTCACCGAACGGATTCCAGAAGGCCCACAGGTACATTGCGCCGTACAGCAGTGGCATCAAGATGATGGTGACGAGTGCGATCCTGGGCATCGCGCCGCGGGAGAACCGCTTGAGTTCGGTTCCGAGAGACATTCCAGCGAGCATCGCGGTTACCTCGCCCCTTCTTGGTCGGGATTGGTGACTTCTTGGAGCAGGGCGACGGCATCGATGGGTGATCCGTCGGGCAGCGGGTTGACGGTCGACGCGATGATGGTCTGGTAGCTCCCCATCTCGACGAGTCGCTCGACGAGGTACGCGCGTTCGGAGTCGCGCCGCACCTGTTCGAGATCGTCGACGACGAGCAGGGCCGGCTTCTTCGTGTTCGCGACGGCGATACGCAGCAGGGTCGCCTCGAGTTCCCCGAGATCGCTGACGTACCGGCCGAGCGCAGGTAAGGGATGATCGCCGAAGACGGGAGCGCACACCGCTTCGAGTTCGCGGTCTCCGGCACGTCCGATGAGCTTGTACCAGGGCGCATCCCAGCGAATTTGTTCGGTGATCAGATCTCGGACGGTGACGGACTCGGCAAGCTCGTCGATGTCCTCGAACCCGGCGACCCCGGCGATCTCGAAGATCTCTCGGGGACGCGTTCGACCGAAGACGGACAGTGATCCGGAACTGGCTTTCATTCGTCCGCTGAGTGTCAGAAGTAAGGACGTACGTCCTGAACCGGCGGAGCCTTCGAGGATGGTCACACCGCCTGCACGAATCTCGAGATTGACGGGTCCGAACACCGGCCCCCATGGGCCGTCGAGCGCCAAGTCCGTGGCGGTCAATGCCAGTTCAGGGGCGTAATCGAGTTGTGCGTGCTCTGGTGCGACCACGATGATCACCTGTCTGTTGATCTACTCGGCCTTCGAAAGAACCGAGTGCTGGTTCAGTGGACGTTCGTGCTCACCCAATCACATCGGTAGCGGGTGAGCGGTCCCACGAATGGGATGTGTCGGACACGATCGGTAACTTGGAGACCGAACGGTATGTATTCTGTTGGAAACGGACAGGGGGTGTCGAGGTGCCGGTTCGTAGACGCGGTATGTGCGCGTTACTGGTCATGGCCGCCCTGTCAGTTGTCTCCTGTGCCGGTGAGCGCGAGTCGCCCCCGTTCGTGTCGAGCGAGAGGCTTTTCGAGTTCACCGGTCGCAATGTCGGACCCGTGACCGTTCCGCCCTTGCCTTCCGATCGGCACGAGTCCGAAGCAGCGCCATACGGAGCCATCACCCTGTCCGGTGGGTGGAGCGGCGCAGCCAATGTCTCGCTGCCCGGATCCGTCACGTGTTTCGAGCACAACTGGGCGGATTCGCTGCCTGCCGGTCACCGCCAGTGGGCCTACGAGGTGCACACCAGTTCCTTCTACGAGTACGACGGCGGCGGTGAATATCCGGGGCGTGATTTCCAGTTGCAGGTCTACGTGAACGAAAACCCGGAACCAGGTCAGTCCGGGGCGACGATGATGTTCTCGGATCAGAGCGGACAGTTCGTGTCCTTCGGCGGCGGCGTCGACAATTCCATCGAAATAGTCAGTTCTCCGGACCGCAGGCGCGTGGCGCTTTCCCTGGTAGGAACGGCGGCACGGCCCGGCGAACAACCGACGACGTCCGTACTGTCCGCACAGATCAGTTGCCCGACCGTCGAGCGCAGATGACCACAGATTCCATTGACTGCCGAGCATGAAAATGCCGGTCCCGAAATATTCTCGGGACCGGCACTTTTCATGAATCAGGAACGAATCAGAATGCTGCTTCGTCGATCTCCATGATGTCGTTCTCGGTGTTCGCGATGATCTCGCGTGAAGCGGTGAGCTCGGGCAGGACGTTCTTGGTGAAGAAGGACGCGATGGCGACCTTGCCCTCGTAGAAGCCCTTGTCCTTGTCGGAAGCGCCGTTGTCGAGTGCCGCGAGAGCGATCTCGGACTGGCGGAGGAGCTGCCAGCCGATGAGCAGGTCGCCGACGGACATCAGGAAGCGGACGGAACCGAGGCCGACCTTGTAGAGCTCGGTGGGCTGCTCCTGAGCTCCCATGAGGAAGCCGGTGAGCGTGGCAGCCATGGCCTGGACGTCTTCGAGTGCGGTGGCGAGCAGTGCGCGCTCCGCCTTCAGACGACCGTTGCCGGCTTCGCTGTCGATGAAGGTCTTGATCTGTCCGGCAACGTGAGCGAGCGCGACGCCGCGGTCACGAGCGATCTTGCGGAAGAAGAAGTCCTGAGCCTGGATGGCCGTGGTGCCTTCGTACAGCGAGTCGATCTTGGAGTCGCGGATGTACTGCTCGATCGGGTAGTCCTGCAGGAAGCCGGAGCCACCGAGGGTCTGCAGGCTGTCCGTCAGGTACTGGTACGCACGCTCGGAGCCGACGCCCTTGACGATCGGGAGCAGCAGGTCGTTGACGCGGAACGCGGTGTCCTTGTCTGCGCCCGAGACGAGCTGGGCGACAACCTCGTCCTGGTGTGCTGCGGTGTAGAGGTACACCGCGCGCAGGCCTTCGGCGTATGCCTTCTGCATTGCCAGGCTGCGACGCACGTCGGGGTGGTGCGTGATGGTCACGCGCGGCGCTGCCTTGTTGGTCATCTGGGTCAGGTCAGCGCCCTGAACACGCTGCTTGGCGTAATCGAGAGCGTTGAGGTAACCGGTGGAGAGGGTGGCGATTGCCTTGGTGCCGACCATCATTCGAGCGTGCTCGATGACGTCGAACATCTGGGCGATGCCGTTGTGGACCTCGCCGACCAGCCAGCCCTGTGCGGGGATGCCGTGGCCACCGAAGGTGACCTCACATGTGGCGGAGACCTTCAGGCCCATCTTGTGTTCGACGTTGGTGACGAAGACGCCGTTGCGCTCGCCGAACTCTTCGGTCTCGAAGTTGAAGTGCGTCTTCGGGACGAAGAACAGGCTCAGGCCCTTGGTGCCGGGTCCGGCACCTTCGGGGCGAGCGAGAACGAGGTGGAAGATGTTCTCGAACAGGTCGTCCGAGTCGGCCGAGGTGATGAAGCGCTTGACGCCCTCGATGTGCCAGGAGCCGTCGTCCTGCTTGATCGCCTTGGTGCGTCCGGCACCGACGTCGGAGCCGGCGTCGGGCTCGGTGAGGACCATGGTGGCGCCCCATCCGCGTTCGACGATGGTGGCTGCCCACTTCTTCTGCTCTTCGGTGCCGTTGTTGAACAGCACGTCCGCGAAAGCGGGTCCGGCCTGGTACATGTGCGCTGCAGGCTGTGCGCCCAGGATCAGCTCACCGATGGCCCACACGACGGAGCGGGGAACCGGCACGCCGCCGACCTCTTCGCTCAGTCCCATGCGGTACCACTCGGCATCCCACAGAGCCTTGAACGACTTCTTGAAGGATTCCGGAAGTGCAACGGTGTGCGTCTCGGGATCGAAGACAGGGGGGTTGCGGTCCGCGTCGGCGAAAGATTCGCCAAGCGGTCCCTCGGCCAGGCGTGCGACCTCTGCCAGCATGTTGCGGACAGTGTCGGCATCCAGGTCGCCCCAAGCGCCTTCGCTCAGTGGCTTCTCCAGTCCGAGAACCTCGAAGAGGTTGAACTCCAGGTCCCGAACGTTGCTCTTGTAATGGCCCATGTCTTCTGCTTCTCCCAGTGAGGTGGTGCGGTCCAGCACTCCTAGTACCGCCCGAAGTTTATTACTCGTCGGTAACTTAATACATGTTACTAGCCGTTCTTTGCATTGCCAACACCGGATTTGCGTCCGATGACAAGTGCGTCGACCGCGATTCCCGTTTCGGTGTGTCTGTGCGGATTTCCGGCGATCTCGAACTCGAGCCTTCCTTGGAACTCCTGCATCAATTCTTCTGGTGTGTAAAGGATTTCGGGATCTTTCGGTCCGCCGACGCCGTAGTCGATGTTGCTTCGGTCGTGACCCAAAATCATGAGGATTCCATCAGGTTTCAGAGAATTTATGGCACGGTTCACAACCAGGGTGCGTTGTGGTGCGGGCAGATGAAGGTAAAGAAGCAGGGCCAAGTCGTATCCCTGCCCGTTCCTGGAGGCGTAATCCGCGACGGTGACGTCGCCGCATCGGTAGTCGAGCCGGTCGAGAACCGATCGGGGCGAGCGGGCCGCGATCGTGCAGGCTTTCTCGATCGCGACGGCCGAGTAGTCGATGCCGGTGACCTCCCAACCGCGGGTCGCGAGCCACAACGCGTTACGGCCCTCGCCACACGCCAGGTCCAGTGCCTGGCCGTGGGGGAGGGCCGTCGCGTATTCCACCAGCAGTTCGTTGGGAGGAGCGCCCCAGACGAGCTCGGCTTCTTCGTACTTCTTGTCCCAGGCCGCCGCATCCATAGATGACGACGGTAGTGCCACTCAGTGGTTACGCACTCCGTCCATCGGGTTCTTGCGTAGGGCGGCGCGCGTCGGGATCGCGATGGAGACAAATCCCAGAACAGCGGTCACCGCGACGATGGAACCGTAGATCGCCGGTGAAATCGCCGGGATCGGCTGCCCGGACACCGCTACGGCGATACCCATCAGAGGCGGCAGGGCGATCAGTGATCCGACCACGACGGCGATTCCCACCACCATCAACGACTCGATGCGCATCATCGCTCGGACCTGCCTCGTCCGCGAGCCCACCAGTTGAAGGAGCGCGAACTCGCGGGAACGCTCGGCAGTGGCGGCGACCAGGGTGTTCACGACGGCGACTGCGAGATAGCCGAGCAGGACGAGTACGGCGAGGATGCTGACCCACGACTGCATACGACGCTGATCTTCGCCCGCGGCCCCGAACTGGTCCTGGTTCATCGAGGGGAACGAGCGCAACGACTGCTGGACTTCGGCCGACCGTCCGGGTTCGGCAGCAACCAGAACGGTGTCGATCAGAGCGTCGGTGGAGTGCTGACGCAAAGTCTCGATCGGCATGGTCACGTCCCCGAATCCGAGGCCGCGACCATATTTTGCGACGACCATCGGATGCACCAGTGTGCCGTCCCCTAGATAGAGGTCGACGCGCTGACCTACCTTGGCTCCGAGTGTGAAGGCGCCGTCTTCGCTCACGGCAACGGTATCGCCGGTCAGAGCGCTCAGGTCGCCCTCGGTCACCGCGAGATCGAGGGTCGCGTCGGCGCTGGCGGCGTCGATGCCCTGGGCAGCGATCGCGCTGTCGGCTGAGCCGCCTTCCTCACCGCTGGGTACCGGCAGGACTTGACTGCGGACCACCGGGTTTGCCGCACTCACTCCGGGCACCGATGCGATCGAGTCGAGGAGCGAGGGAGCGATGCCGGCCGGCGCGCCGACGATCAGGTCGGCGGTGACGCCCTTGATCGACTGGTTGCTCGCCTCGGCGGCGACGGTGCTCTGGCTGAAGAACTGCACCGAGCCCAGTGCGATTGCGAGAGCCAAGGGAACAACCGCCGACGAGAGCCGTCTCGAATTGGATTCGGCGTTGGCGGCAGCGAGAACTTTGGACGCCGACCCACTACGGCGCAGTGGACCGCCGATCACCTTGATGATGCCGCGCACCAACAAGGGGCCGAGCAGCGCGACCGAGAAGATCAACAACAGTGCGCTCGAACCGGCTCCAGCGGCTGCCACGCTGCCGGGCAGGAAAGCGGGGAGCACGCACGCGCTGAGGCCGGCGGCGCCGAAGATCAGCCCGGTGACGATGCGTCCGCGGCTCAGTTTCGCCGGGCCGCTTTCGGATTCGCGAAGCGCTTCGACGGGGTCGAGCTTCGCCGGTCGTCGTGCCGCGATCGCCGCTGCCGCGCGGGCAGTGAGTACGCAGATCAGGAATGCCGCGATCGCCGGAAGCGGGCTGTACGCCAACGCGAAATCGGTGGGCATGACCCCGGCGTCGGCAAACTGTGCACCCAGGAATCGGGCGAGCAGGTATCCGGGCACCGCGCCGAGAGCCGCCGCAGCCGCCGCGACGAGCAGCACTTCACGTCCGATCATGACGTGGACTTGTCGCGTGGTGGCCCCGATTGCCCGCAACAGAGCGAACTCTCGGCGTCTTGCGTTGATCGAGAGCGACAGCGTGCTGGAAACGACGAACATACTGACCATCAACGCGAGACCGGCAAACGACGCGCAGAGCACGATCAACTGGGTCCGCGCAGCACCGGCGTCGAGGAATTCGATGCCTCCGCGCGCAGTGCCGGTCGAGACCTCCGCGCCGGTTCCGGCGAGTGCATCGCGGGCGAGAGCGGCAGCATCCACGCCTGCGGGAGCGATCAATCCGACTGCGGTGACAGCGTTCTGGTGCGGCCACAACCGTTCGGCCTCTGCGTCGTCGAGGAAGACGAGTGCCGGACGGTCGGGTGACGGCACCGAAGCCGAATCAGCTGTGCCGACGACGGTGTACTCGTCGTCTATCGCGCCGTGAGCCAGCGTGATTTGCTCGCCGAGAGCGGCGCCCGTGGTCGAGACCACCTCGTCTCGGCTCTGCGGAGCGCGACCTTCGGTGAGCGAATACGGCGCCAATTGTGCTGTGTTCCAAGGATGTGCGTCGAGTACGACGCCCTCGGCGGTGCTGACGGGGACGGAGATGTCGGGAATCACCGTGACATCGAGGGCATCGAGCTTGCGGACGGTATCGCCGTCGAGGAGAACTCGCTCGGCAAAAGGCTGATCGGCGTCTTCCTTGACCTCGAGCGCCTGTGGTGCACTCACGACGGCGTCGGCACCGGCGTAGAGATGTGGTGAGACGCCGCCTCGCACTCCCGATTCCAGCAGCACACCCAGACCGCAGGTGAGGAGCGCTGCGCAGAATACGGAGACGAACACGGCGACGAAACCGGAGCGATGCGCTTTCAGGTGCGCAAAGGTGTGCGCTTTCATCATCACCAGTCCCCGAGGTGTGTCATGCGCTCGGCGATCTGCTGCGGCGTCGGGCGGTCGATGTGCCCGACAAGTTTTCCGTCGGCGAGGAACAGCACACGATCGGCGTACGACGCGGCCACCGGGTCGTGCGTGACCATGACGATGGTCTGATCGAACTCGGCGGCTGTCCGGCGCAACAACTCCAGAACCTGCTTGGCGCTGCGGGAGTCGAGGGCGCCGGTCGGCTCGTCGGCAAAGAGTGCGTCGGGGTGAGTGACGAGGGCGCGCGCGATGGCGACGCGTTGCTGCTGACCGCCGGACAGTTCGGAGGGTTTGCGCTTGCGGTGCGATCCGAGTCCGACGGATTCGAGGACGAAGGTCAGGTACTGCTTGTCGGCTCGTCGTCCGGCGAGGAGTAGGGGGAGCGTGACGTTCTGCTCGACGTCGAGAGCGCCGAGCAGGTTGTAGGCCTGGAAGACGAAACCGATGTGATCGCGACGGAAGATGCTGCGGGCCTTCGGCTTCAGCTGTGAGATCTCGGTGTCGCCCAGCCACACCGATCCGCTGCTCGGTCGATCGAGCCCTGCGGCGCAGTGCAGGAAAGTGCTCTTGCCCGATCCGGACGGGCCCATCACGGCGGTGAAGGTGCTGCGCGGCAAGGTGAGGCTGATGTTGTCGAGGGCGGTCACGGCGCCGCGGCCGTTGCCGTAGATCTTGCTGACGCCTTCGAGTCGCACGGCGGATGTTCGGGCGGCCGTGGCACCAGGGGCCGGCGGGGCGAGGACCGAGTGTCGATTCTTCATGGGATGAACGCTATGGAGATTCGGCATTCGTCGACATCCAGCAGGGTCCCGAATCAATGGTGTAGCCAGCTGTAGTGGATCGCGGCATCAGGTGCGGCATGCTGGGGCAGTGAAGAAGAGAACCAGGGCTGCGGTGTACGTGCTCGTCGAGGGTGCGGCAGCCGTGGTCTCCCTGTTCTTGCTGATGGTCGGTCTCATTCTGCTGTCGCTCTCGATTCTGATCGTCGGCTGGTTGCTGTTGCCGTCGTACGTGCGGGTGCTCCGGTGGTGGGCGGGTCTGGCCCGCAAGAGAACGGCTGCGTACACCGGACGCCCTGTTCTGCAGCGATACCCACCGATGCCAAGCAATCCGACCTTCGGGGATTGGCGCCGGTTCCTCACCGATCAGTCGACCAGGCGCGACGCGGCCTGGCTGTCGATTCATGGTCTGGGGGCTTTCGTCGCGGCGATGCTGACCATTGCTCTGCCACTCGGTGCACTCAATTCGATTGCCGTCCCGCTGTACTGGCAGCAGATGCCCGCCGGTGAACCCGTCAACAATCCGTACCCCGTGACGTCGTGGTTGGGCGCTGCCGGAATGCCGTTGATCGGCATCCTGTACCTCCTGATCGCGTGGTGGTTGGTCCCCGCGATGGCGAAGTGGATCAGCTGGTCGACCACGACTTTGCTTGCGCCGGACACGCGTTCGGACCTCTCGAAGCGCGTCACCGCCCTGACGGCCAGCCGCGCTGCGGCGCTCGACGCACATTCGGCCGAACTCAAGCGCATCGAGCGGGATCTGCACGACGGCGCGCAGAACCGTCTGGTCGCGGTGGTGATGATGTTGGGGATGGCCGAGCGGTCGTTGCAGAACAATCCGGACCAGGCTCTGCCACAACTGCATCGGGCCCAGGATGCGGCCACCGAGGCGTTGAGCGAACTCCGGACGTTGGTGCACGACATCTACCCGCCGATCCTCGACGAGTTGGGTCTGGAGGGCGCGATCTCCGCGCTCGCCGGGCGCTCCGCCGTGCCCTGCGTACTCGAGATCGACGAACTCCGCCGTGCCCCGGCTGCCGTCGAGGCTGCTGCGTACTTCGTCGTCGCCGAGGCCTTGACCAACGTCGCAAAACACAGCGGAGCGCGCAGTGTCACCGTCACGGCACGGACGGAGGCGTCGGACGACTCGTTGGGTGAGACGATGCTCATCGACGTGATCGACGATGGTCAGGGCGGCGCGAACGAACGCCCGGGCGGCGGCGTGGCGGGTATCCGACGCCGGGTCGAGGCTTTCGAAGGAACCGCAGTATTGGAGAGCCCGGAGGGTGGACCGACAACGATGAGGGTGGAACTACCGTGCGGATTCTGATTGCCGAGGACGACGCTCTCCTGCGAGAGGGGCTGGCACTGCTGCTCCGCGGAGAGGGCTTCGAGGTGTCTGCCGTCTCCGACGCCGCACAGTTCCTCACGGTGTTCGAGGAGACCGCCCCCGACGCCGCGGTGCTCGACGTCCGGATGCCTCCTACTTTCACCAACGAGGGGCTTCGAGCGGCGATCGAGGTGCGCAAGCTTCGCCCGGGCTTTCCCGTCCTGGTCCTTTCCGCGTACGTCGAGGATCGCTACGCCGGTGAATTGTTGGCAGGAGGCGCCGGCGGGGTCGGGTACCTGCTCAAGGAACGGGTCGGCAAGGTAGCCGAGTTCGTCGACGCATTGAACCGGGTCGTCGACGGCGGAACCGTGATGGATCCCGAGGTCGTATCCCAACTGATGAGCCGTCGACGCGCCGACGATCCGATCAGATCACTGACCCCACGCGAGTCCGAGGTTCTCGGACTGATGGCGGAGGGGCTGGGAAATCAGGGAATCGCCAGGAAACTGGTCGTCAGCGACACTGCTGTGAGCAAGCACATAGGAAATATCTTCGCAAAACTCGGCCTGTCGGCTTCCGAAAGCGGGCATCGTCGTGTTTTGGCAGTTCTAGCTCATTTACGCGCCTGATCGTGGATCTGGACTACATACCTGACCGAAGCGTAATGTGAGCCAGCCTCATGTTGTTGCCGTGATCGAACGGTGACCTGAGAGGCAGGGGCTTATGTCCTGTACGTAACGTGTGATGTCGAATGCGCGTCATCACCAGAAACCAACGAGGAGATCGATCAATGGGTAAGCCGATTGCCAGTGTGGCCGGAGGTCGGCAGTCCGTCCTTCTCGGGCTCGGCGTTCACCGCCCGGAGCGAGTCGTGACCAACGACGAGATCTGCGAGCTGATCGATTCCACCGACGAGTGGATCCAGACGCGATCGGGTATCAAGTCGCGCCGGTTCTCCGGCGAAGGTGAAGGCATCCTCGCGATGTCGATCAGCGCGGCCCGTAAAGCACTGGACGTCAGCGGCATTGCTCCCGAGCAGATCGGCGCCGTGATCATCGCGACGTCGACGTGGGACCTGCAGACTCCTCAGGCTGCGTCCATCGTCGCCCACGAGCTCGGCATCAAGGGTCCGGCTGCATTCGACGTCGCGGCAGGCTGCGCCGGTTTCTGTACCGCCCTTGCCGTGGCCAGCGACCTCGTTCGCGGCGGCACGGTTGATCACGTACTCGTCGTCGGCGTCGAGTTGATGAGCGAGGCCACCGAGCCCACCGATCGCAGCGTTCGCTTCATCTTCGGTGACGGCGCAGGCGCAGTTGTCGTCGGCCCGAGCGATACCGTCGGAATCGGCCCGGTCGAGTGGGGTTCGGACGGCAGCCAGTCCGACGCCATCGTTCAGGAGCCGAGCTGGCTCGACTACACCAAGAACCCGACCGGACCTCGGCCGTGGATCAAGATGGCCGGTACCGCGGTGTTCCGCTGGGCTGCCTTCGAGATGGGCAAGGTCGCCACTCGCACCCTGGAGAAGTCGGGGCTGGGTATCGAGGACATCGACGCTTTTGTGCCGCACCAGGCAAACCAGCGCATCAACGAGGTCATCGCTCGCAGCATGAAGCTGCCCGAGGGCTTCCCCGTCTCCAACGACATCGCCGAGACGGGCAACACGTCCGCGGCCTCGATCCCGCTCGCCATGGAGCAGATGCTGCGCGACGGCCAGTGCAAGCCGGGCGACAAGGCATTGCTTCTCGCCTTCGGTGCGGGTCTGTCCTTCGCCGGCCAGGTTGTCGTCATGCCGCCGTTGGCTGGAGCGGAATCAGCCTGATCTTCTCTCGTGACGAGCGCCTCGAACCCCACGGTTCGGGGCGCTCTTCCGTTTCTGTCTGGCTCGTCGAACCTCGCGATGTGGCACCCTGGCCAGATGGTCGAAAGTGCGGGGGAGTCCGAACGTACTGGTGTGACGGGCGGCAGCTTGGCGAAGATGGGCGGGCAAGTGGCGCTCGCCAGCACGGTCAGCCGGATCACCGGCTTCGTCCGCACCCTTGCCCTTGCCGCGGTCCTCGGCATCGCCCTGGTCAGTGATGCGTACAACGCGGCCAACAGCTTCCCGAACATGGTCTATCAGCTCCTCCTCGGCGGGATTCTCGCCAGCGTTCTGCTTCCGTATCTGACACGGCAGCGAAGTCGTGGGCGGACGCTCGAACGAGAGCAGACGCAGCGCGTTCTCACCGTCGGAGCGCTTGCTCTTGCGCTCGTGACGGTAGTGGCGGTGGTGTGCGCGCCGCCTCTGGTCTCGGCCGTGATCGATGATCCGGCTCAACGAGAGTTGACGACGCTCTTCGCGTACTTGCTTCTGCCGGAGATCTTCTTCTACGGCGTCACGGCGATGATGACGGCAGTACTCAGTGTTCGATCAGTGTTCGGCGCGCCGGCCTGGGCGCCGGTGATCAACAACGTCGTCCTTCTGGTGACGGTCGCGGTCTTCCTGTGCATCCCGGGGCCGGTGACTCTGACTCCCGAGTCGATGACCACCGCGCAGGTTCTGGTGATCGGTATCGGCACTCTGCTCGGGATCGTGGCGCAAACCGCCGTCGTTGCTCGAGCGCTGCACCGCAACGGGTTTCGGTGGCGCCTTCGCGTGCGGGTCGTACCGCACACCTGGCGCCCGGTGCGCGTCGGGGCGCCGTTGCTCGGTTGGGTACTTGTGTACGTCGTTGCCGGTCAGATCGGTGTGTGGGTGACGATGAAGGTCACTCTCTCCCGTCACGTCTACTCGATGTACACGCACGCGGATCTGCTGTTTCAAGTGGCGTACGGCATTCTCGGTGTGTCGTTGTTGACGGTGCTGATGCCGCGGATCGCCAGGTCGGTTGCTGCGGGTGACGACGTCGGCGTCGTATCCGATCTCGGCCGGGGAGCCCGGTATTCGGTGGTGGCGCTGATTCCGGTCACGGTGGCGCTCATGGTCTTCGGCCCCTCGTTGACCACCCTGATCTTCTTCGGCCGGGTCGACGGCAGCAGTGCCCGGTTGATCGGGACGGCCGTTGCGGTCAGTGCATTCGGGCTGGTGCCCTTTGCGATGGTCATGCTTCAGCTTCGAGTGTTCTACGCCGACAACAACACCCGAACTCCCGCGGTGATCGCGCTGGTGATGGTGGTAGCCAAGACGGCGCTCGTTCTACTTGCGTCTCTGTCGGCGAGTGACGAAACGCTGGTCCTGGCCGTCTGTGCGGCGGGCTCGTTCTCCTACGTGTGCGGAGCGGCGCTCGGCCACATCCTGCTTCGAAAGCGATACGGGCTGTTGGGATTCCGTCGCGTGCAGGCCACCGTCGGAAGGATTTCGGCGGCGGCAATTCTGGCAGGTGGTTGTGCGCTCGCTTTGGTGGTGGCGGTTCAGAACCGAGTTCCCGAGCCCAGGCTTGCTGCTGTTATTTCATTGTCGGCGGGTGCGGCCGTCGGGGCAGTCGTCCTGTTGGGCGCATGCAAGGTCGTCGGTGTTCCCGAGATTCGCCGGGCTCGGGCCCTACTGCTGTCCTGAGGACAAGAGCGGTACCAGCAGTTCGTCCGGAGTGAGGGCGCCGTGCTGTCCACGGAGGCCGGACAGTCCCGATTCGACAGATCGACGTACGACGGCCACGTCCCCGGACGCAATGGCGATGACATCACCGATCCGGCCGTGATACTCGGAATGCACTGCAGGCCCGAACAATCCTGCGACTATGCCCTCGGATCTCGTCCCGATCCACATGCGGTCACCCAGTTCGGCGCGCCAGCGGTCCGCAACATCTTGCGCAGCGCCTTCTCGGGTGTGGATGTGACGACATCTAGGTTCACCGGCAAGAGCGAGTACATCTTTGGACAGAATCGGAGTGTTGTCGAAGTCGATCTTGTTCTCGTCCAACACATCGACCATTCCGTGATCAGCCGTCACCAGCAATCTCACGTCCGGACCGAGAGCGGCGGCGAGTTGCTCGACCAGTCGATCGACAAGCATCAGTTGGAAAATCCACGGCTCCGACTCGGGTCCGTAGACGTGGCCCAGCGCATCGATCTCACTGATGTAGCAGTACGTGAACGTACGGTCGGCAGATTTCGACGCGGCCACGGTGCGAGCGAGGAGGTCTCCGTATGCCTGGATTCCGGCGAACTGGGCGCCGCGCATTCCCGCCCGGGTGAGGCCGCTGCCGTCGAATTTGGACGGAACGACGGTAGTGACGGTGATGCCGGCGGCCGCGGCACGATCGAAGGTCGTGGCCTGCGGCTGCAGGGTCTCCGGGACGATGGAGTCGGTCTGAGATTCCTTCTTGCCCGCGCTGTGCCAACCCAGCCAATTGAACACCGAATCGGCTTCTTCGACGTAAGACTGGTAACCGGTGATTCCGTGCGCCCCCGAGGGCAGCCCGGTCCCCAACGAGACGATGCTGGTGGCCGTCGTCGTGGGGAATCCTGCCCGTATGGGCGTTCCGATGAGTGAGTTCAGGAATGGTGCGTGTTCGGCGTTGCGGGCGAGCAAGTTCGCGCCCATCCCGTCTACCAGCAGAATTACAGTCTTCTTGCTGGGCTGTAGATCGAGACGGTTCGCTTCGCCGCTCACTCCGAGAGAAGCGAGTACCGACGGCGCAAGCGTCGACAGAGTCGGCTGCGAGTACACATCGAGGAGAGGGGCGGGGGCGGGCATCCCATGAGATTAGGCGTTGGACGCAGAAAACTGCATACCTTCTGGGCGAGTGTTCAAATCCGTGCGGTCAAATCGGGACTTTCCAGATGATCAGCGCGCAGAGACCGCGGGCCGGTGCGGCCTCTGCGCGGAGATTCACTCCATGATCGTGGAGATCTGGAACTTGGCACCGAGTGGATCGGCCACCGATGCGAGACGGCCGAAGGGCGTGTCCTCGGGATCGCGCAAGACGCTGCCGCCGAATTCGACGACCTTGGCGACGGCCGCATCGGTGTCGTCCGCCCCGAAGTACACCTGCCAGAACGACGGCACCTCTGCCGGGAGGAACGAGCTGGCATCCATCAAACCGGCGACGACGGTGTCGCCCTGCTTGGCCTGTGAGTACCGGAACTCGTCGCTGTCGCCGATGGACTCGTAAGTCCAGCCGAACACGTCGGTGTAGAACGGCAGGACCGCGGCGTAGTTCTTGGACAAAGTCTCGTGCCACACCGGCGCTCCGGCCTCGCCGACCAGACCGAAGCCGTGGTGCTGATCTGCCTGCCAGATACCGACGACTGCACCGGCAGGATCGCCCACGATCGCCATGCTGCCCTGGGGACCGACCTGCATCGACGGCATCATGATCATTCCGCCCGCGGCTTCGGCCTTGGACGCCGACGTTGCCGCATCAGTCGAGGAGATGTAGGTGGTCCAGACGTTGCCGTACGGGTTTCCCTCCTGCTGAGGTCCGAGCCCGGCGATGGGCTGCCCGTCTTTGCTGAAGATCGCGTAGCCGCCGTACTGCGGGTCGTCGTTTGTGTCAGTCTGCCAACCGAACACGTTGGTGTAGAAGGATTTGGCGACCTCGGTATCGGAGCTGGTGAGGTCGATCCAACAGGGTGTTCCGTCGAGCGCTGTGCGTGCGGGCATCTGAAACTCTCCTTTACCGAAACGGATACACAAGTACGGGTCGCGCAAATGCTTGGCCGAGGAAGGCGCGAATCTCACGCTACGCGCGTACCCCGACACATTCCCAGGGCTCGAGAGCTTTGGAGTATTTGACCGTTCGCGCTTACCGGTGGGCCCGACCTGCCGACGTAGTCGATCGCCGAATCGTCCTTGATACGCCGAAGTTGATGGGGCACTTGCTCGATCGACAAGGCCGTTCAACGGGTGTGGTGCCGGTACGTGTCAGCTCGTGATCAGCCCCGTGCGATCGAGCCACGCGAGCGCATGACGGGTGAACTCGTCCGGAATCTCCAACTGTGGGGTGTGGCCGGTGTCGCCGAGAATGATGGTGGTCCAGTGTGGATGTGCGGTAGCAGCTGCCCGTGCAGCCTCGACCGGGACAAGACGATCGCGATCGCCGTGCATCAGGAGTGTCGGAGTCGTGATCTCTCGCAGGGTCTTTCGATACGAAGCCGGACGGGCGAGAGTCATCAGCAATGACCGTGCTGCCTGGAGGAATTCTGCATCCTGGGTGGGTTCGTTGCGGCGAATCGCCGTCAAGGCGGCGCCAGCGTCGAGGACTGCGGGATCGGCTCGCGTCGGATCGGCAAAACACAATCTGGTCATCTGAGCGGCCAACTGCCGGTCGGACATCTTCCGGCGTCCGAAGCCGAGAACCTGCTCACCGACGTACGGCATCGAGTAGAGCGCGAATTGGGCGGCGACGGTCAGATCGGGAAGTTGGACGGGCAGTGGGAGCGCCGGATCCACCAGCACCAGGCCGGCAACTGATTCGGGATTGGCATGGGTCGAGATTGCCGAGACCATTCCCCCCATCGAATTGCCGAACAGGACGGCAGGTTCACCTACTACTGTCTCGAGAAAGCGATTCAGGAGTGCTGCGTTGGCGTCGACGCCGGTGTGCCGCCCACGGGCAGAGGTGAGTCCGAATCCGGCGAGGTCCAGTGCGTACACACGCGTGCGCGCCGCCAGCGTCGGTGCCACCCGCACCCAGTTCAGGTGCGAGCCGCCCAGTCCGTGAACGAGCACGATGGGCGGCGCTCCGCTGGGACCGCCGAAGTCGATCCAGTGAACATCACCGCCGAGATCGGTGATGTTGCTTGTCCCGCCCCACGGGTGTGTGAGGGTGCTTCCGTCGGCGAGTTCGGCCGAAACAGCGGATTCCATACCTGACAGGATGCACCGAGGCGCGGTTCCAGTCACGCTCTCGTCCCGGCTCGGGATCCGAAACTGTGTCCTCGATCACGGACTATCGGGAAGCTCGGGAAACGGGCAAAACGGAATTTGACTGGTGTCAAGCACTTTTCGCGGTTGTCATCGCTTTCCGACGGCCGTGGCGCGCGTCCGGCGGAGGTCGGTTCGGGCATACTGAAAACCATGTGGTGGATGGTCGGGCTCATTGTTCTGGCCGCGCTGGTTTTGGCATCCGTTCTGGTCGGTTTCGTTTTCCGCCGCCCGATCGCCGAAGCCAAGTCGGCGGTGCTTGCCTTCGACGACGCCAGCTCTCAGCCCCAGCGCGACTGACCACCGTCGAGCGGAATTGTTGCTCCAGTCAGATACGCGGCATCCGGGCCGACCAGGAAAGCCACCGCGGTGCCGATGTCCGTTTCGCAGTCCCCGATCCTCCGTAGCGGAATCCCGGCAACAAAAGCGGCAGCCTCTTCCGGGCGTGCATCTGCCCAACGCTGTAGCCCGGGCGAGGATGCGTGAGGAGCAACCGCGTTGACTCGGATCCCGTCGACGCCCCATTCGCACGCTGCTGCGCGACTGAGGGCTCGGACGGATTCCTTCACAGCCGCGTATCCGCCGTAGCCGGCGGCGTCCCAACGGACGGCCACGGAACTGACCATGTTGATGATCGCCCCGCCGCCGCGTTCCTTCATGAACGGGTAGCAGGCTTGCATTGTTCGCAGCGTCGCGACGGGACCGGAAGTCAATCCGTCGGCAAGGCGCTCCGGAGTGAGGTCGAGGACGTTGCCGAGCGGGTTGAGGCTGGCGTTGTTGATCAGGATGTCGACGCCGCCGAACAGTTCCACGGTTCGCGCCACGGCAGCGGTGATGGAACCCGCGTCGGCGATATCCACGAGCACCGGTTCGGCACGGCCTCCGCGTTCGGTGATCTCGTTACATGTGACGACGAGTTTCGACTCAGTGCGGCCCGCCACCGCGACGGAAGCACCTTCCTTGGCAAGCGCAAACGCAACACCCTGGCCGACGCCTTGCCCTGCGCCAGTGATCAGGGCCACTTTTCCATCCAACTTGCCCACTGCTGTTCTCCTGCTCGTCATTCAACGGTTCCCGAAGCGTTGTCCGAATCGCGCATTGTTACTCGTGGGTTCCCGCTGGATGAGATGTGAGTTACGTCCCACTCGGTGGTGCCGCTTCAAATTTCGGCCGTCTTACGTATATTGTGAGCGCCGTTACACACCGGACGCGCGGAACGCGTACACACATTCCATGATGAGGAGTTAGACATGGGTTCTTCGGACGCAGACCTGGCATTGATCAAGCAGATCCAGCCGGTTATCACGGGTGTTGCTGGCCTGATCTCGGGCATCGGCGCAATCGTCGGACTGGGCGTTGCCCTGCAGTCCTTCAGCTGATTTTTCGCTGAGCTGATCCTCCGGCCCGTGGCCTGAAGGCATTGCCTTCGTGGACGCGGGCCGGAGGTTTATCTGCATCTGAATACCTGTGGCTTGCAGGCACATTCATTTTTGTGATAAGTCGATTGTCGCCGGAACATCCACACCTTCTTCGTGGACTTGGGGTCCGAAGTTCGGCAGCGGAGTGAAGTCGAGTGCCGCCTCCGAACCGCGGTAATGGCGGAAGTAGAAGAGGGATCGGTCGGGCCGCACCAGGCTGTCCGGTTCGCTTGTCTTCCATCCCCAGTGGACGTCCGCTCGCAGAATCTCCGACAGCCTCACGATGTTCTTGCAGCCGTGGCTTTGCAGTCCAAGGCATTTCAATTCCTCGACGTCTCGCAGTTGCCCGTCGCGCGTCCACCTGGATTCGTAGACCAGAGCATCGAGAACGACGCGGTGCGAACCCGCTTGAGTAACTCCGGCAAGTAGAACCTCCCAGTCCAATCCTGGTGCGTGCTCGAGGTATTCGTCGGCGTCGACGAATGCTGCCCACGCGACGGTGTCGCGGTACCGGCTCACGTAATCGACGTAGGCCTCTACCTGTCCGTGCACGATCCGACCGTCCGCGTCGCGCGGTTGCCAGTCGACGATCGTCACCGGAAGGTCGTGCAGTTCTTTGCGGAATGCGACCTGAACTTCACTGTCCGACATCGATCGGGTGAAGGCGCCGTAAGAGTTGCCTCTCTTGTCCTCGCTGCGGCCGTGCCAACGGTTGAGGCTGAATGCGCTTGTCTTGCGGGTGGACCCGACGGAACCGGTGTTGTCGTAGAGAACAACCTCCCAGCCCTGCTCGATGTGGTGCAGGCACCAGTCTCTGATGAAGGGGAGATGTTCGCGGGGGAGCAGGACCGCAACCACGGCGCGGCGTCCGGTGTCAGAGCTGTTCGGGTGGTTCTTCGGATCCGTGATCACCCGACACACGATAGTGCTCTGCGTGGAAGCGGGTTACTCGATATTGATCGCAGAAATTTCAGTCGTCAAACGTTGACACATCTATCAATTTGTCTCATAGTCGAGTCATGACAACATCTGTGTCACATTCGCCACGGTTTGTTCCTTCCACCGGGGAGTCCTGGCGTTCGCCCTGGGCCATGTACGACGCATTGCGAGAGAACGACCCGGTGCACAACGTGGTGCCGGAAGCCTCGCCGCAGGACGACTACTGGGTGCTCACCCGTCACGAAGACGTCTACAACGCCGCTCGTGATTACGAGACGTACTCGTCGGCAAAGGGATTGACCACCGTCTATGGTGAGCTCGAGCAGATCGGGATGCAGGACAATCCGCCGTTCGTGATGCAGGACCCGCCCGTGCAGTCGGAGTTCCGGCGCATGGTGTCGAAGGGATTCACTCCGCGTCAGGTATCGGCGGTCGAGCCGATGGTCCGCGAATTCGTCGTCGAGCGTATCGAAGCGTTGAAAGCGCGTGGCAGTGGCGATATCGTCGTCGAGCTCTTCAAACCGTTGCCGTCGATGGTTGTCGCACACTATCTGGGTGTGCCGGAATCGGACCGTGACCAGTTCGACGGCTGGACCGAGGCCATTGTCGCTGCCAATTCGGCAGGTGGCGTGGCCGCGGCAGCGACGACGGCGCAGGCCGCCACCGGTGAGTTGATGATGTACTTCGCTTCGCTGATCGAACGCCGCAAGGTCGAACCGGGTGACGACACGATTTCGCACCTACTCGCCGCTGGACTCGGTGAAGACGGCGACATGTCCGGCCTGCTGTCGATTCTGGGCTTCGCCTTCACCATGGTGGCCGGTGGAAACGACACCACGACAGGAATGCTGGGTGGTTCGGTGGCGATGCTGACCGAACGCCTCGACCAGCGTCAGATCCTGCTGGACGATCCCGCATTGATCACCGACGCGGTCGACGAGTTGCTTCGACTCACCTCACCGGTCCAAGGACTGGCACGCACCACGACGCGAGATGTGACCTTGGGTGGCAAAGTGATTCCGGCAGGACGTAAGGTTCTGCTGATGTACGGTGCGGCCAATCGTGATCCCGAAAAGTACGGACCCGACGCGGCGGAGTTGGACGTCTTGCGTCGACCGCAGAAGATTCTCACCTTCAGTCATGGCGCCCACCACTGTCTGGGGGCGTCGGCAGCTCGGATGCAGGCTCGAGTTGCGTTGGAAGAGTTACTCTCCCGGATTCCAGATTTCCATATCGACATCGAAGCGATGCAATACGCGCCGGGCAACTACGTGCGCCGTCCACTCACAGCGCCCATGTCGGTGGCCCGGCCGTGAGCAACGACTGGCTCGGTGAGGGGCGCGCCTTGGCGGCAGCCGAGAAGATCCTCGACAGTGCGGCGCAACTGTTCGTCGAGAAAGGTGTCAACGCCGTCGGTATGGCGGAGATAGCCTCTGCTGCAGGATGTTCCCGGGCCACCCTGTATCGGTACTTCGAGAATCGGCAGGCCCTTCACATTGCATTCGTTCACCGCGAAGCGCGCAGACTGGGAACTGCGATCGCGGAATCGGTAGCGACCATCGATGATCCGAGCGAGCGTCTAGAAACGGCGATGCTCACCGCAGTGTCCGCGGTGCGCAGCACTCCGACGTTGGCTGCATGGTTCACTCCGGGTGATGCGAGTCTTGCAGGTGAACTTGCCAATTCATCCGACGTCATCAACGGACTGGGCGTCGCGATGCTCGGTGAAATCGGAGCAGGCACAGCGTCACGAGCCCGCTGGATCGTGCGAGTGATCCTCTCGCTGCTCATGGTGCCGGGTGCGGACGAGAACGACGAGCGGACGTTGGTGCGTGAGTTCGTTGCTGCGCTGTTGAACGCTGGACGAACCACGTGATCATCCCTTCCGGGTGATGTGCGAGGACTGCGTGGGGATCGAGGATGAACCGGTATCCAGACACAGGACACCGCGAGTTCCCGAGGAGCGTAAGAGAAGATGACTACACCATCCGAACTCGACCCCAAGCCCGCTACCGAAGCGACTCGCCTTGCGAATGCCCAGGTCCTCCGTGATCTTCCGTTCGATGACACATTCGACTTCGAACTGATTTCTCGAGGTCTGGTAGCGCCGCTCATCGACGGAGGGTTGGTCAAGGGTGACAAAGGACAGTTCATCTTCTCCTACGACGCCTACGGGTTCGCCGACGGCGAAGCGCCGGACACCGTCAACCCGAGTCTCTGGCGCCAAGCCACTTTGATGGGAAAGGGCGGCGGGCTCTTCAAGCTTGCCGATCGCCTCTACCAGGTGATCGGCCAGGACTTGTCGAACACGACGATCATCGAGGGCGATACCGGGTTGATCATCGGTGACACTCTGATGTCCGCGGAAACAGCCGCTCTTGCGCTGGAGTTGTACTACCAGCACCGCCCCAAGGTCCCGGTCAAGGCGATCATCTTCACACACTCCCACGGCGATCACTTCGGCGGAGTCAAAGGATTTGTCACCGACGAAGAGATCGAGTCCGGTGCCGTAAAAGTCTATGCACCAGACAGTTTCACGGAGGAGGCGATCTCCGAGAACGTGCTCGCCGGAACGGCGATGACGCGTCGCGGAATGTACATGTACGGATCATTCCTGCGTCCAGGCCCGCAGGGGCAGGTTTCCGGTGGTCTCGGACTGTCCACGTCGCACGGCACGTCGACGTTCGCGGTGCCGACCGACGTCATCACCGAACCGGTACACGAAGAAGTCATCGACGGCGTGCGAGTGACGTTCATGCTCGCGCCGGGCACCGAAGCGCCGTCCGAAATGTTGTTCTATCTACCCGATTTCAAGGCGCTCGGGTCAGCGGAGGACGTCACGCACACAATGCACAACCTGTACACGTTGCGCGGCGCCAAAACTCGCGACGCCAAGGCCTGGTCGCACTACGTTCGTCTGGCGATGGAACTTTTCCCCGACGTCGAAATCATTTTCGCGCAGCATCATTGGCCCACGTGGGGCAACGACAAGATCTTGAAGCTGATGTCGGATCAGGCAGACCTGTACAAGTATCTGCACGATCAGACGTTGCGTCTTGCCAACAAGGGACTGACACCGGTAGAGATTGCCGACCAGATCGAGGTACCCGACGCCATCGGAAAGCAGTGGTACAACCGCGGGTACTACGGCTCGCTCAGTCACAACGTCAAAGCGATCTACACCTTCTATCTCGGTTGGTTCGACGGCGTTCCCGCTCACCTCAATCCTCATCCGCCGGTGGAGAACGGCAAGCGCTACGTCGAAGCCGTCGGCGGACCGGACGCGCTTCTGACCAAGGGCAAGCAGGCGTTCGACGACGGCGACTACCGCTGGGCGGCCGAGCTGGTGAACCATCTGGTGTTCGCCGATCCGAGTAACCAGAAAGCGCGAGAGTTGTTGGCGGACACGTACGAACAACTCGGCTACCAAGCCGAGAACGGTACGTGGCGCAACTTCTACCTGGTCGGAGCGATGGAATTGCGGCATCCGCTGGCACCGATGCCGTCCAACAACCCCACCGGCCCGGCGGTTGTCGCCGTGATGCCTCTCGAGCAGATGCTGGACTTCTGGGCAGTTCGCCTCGACGGTCCCAAAGCTGCCGACGTCGACCTGTCGTTGCGATTCGTGTTGTCGGACACTGCGGACAACGTCCTGGTCACAGTGCGCAACGGCGTGCTGAATTACGACACGGACAAGGCAGATGCTTCGGCTGCCCTGACTCTGACCTTGACCCGTGCCGTGTTCAACGAGGTGTATCTGGGAACGACCTCGCTCACCGAATCCATCAAGGCCGGAACGGCAAAAGCTGTGGGAGATCAGTCTGAACTGGAGACGTTCATCTCGCTGCTGGAGGACTTCGATCTGTGGTTCGACATCGTGACGCCGTGACACGTTGCCATCCGTGATGTGGCACGGGCGGGGGGATCATTCGAAACGGGAAGGATCTCCCGCGCCGACGCGCACGATCTCGGGGGCACCGGACGAATAGTCGACCACCGTGGTGGGCTCGGTGCCGCAGTCACCCGAGTCGATGACGGCGTCGAGTTGGTGGTCGAGTTCTTCCTTGATCTGCCAGCCGTCCGTCATCGGCTCCTCGGCGCCGGGCAGGAGAAGGGTGCTGGAGAGGATCGGTTCACCCAACTCTTGCAAGAGCGCCCGCACTACCGGGTGGCTGGGGATACGCACTCCGACGGTCTTCTTCTTGGCGTGTGCCAGTCGACGCGGAACTTCCTTCGTGGCGGGAAGGATGAACGTGTACTGCCCAGGCGTAGCCGCTTTGACCGCCCGGAACGCCGAGTTGGTGACGTGGACGAAGTGCCCGAGCTGCGCGAAGTCGGCACAGACCAGCGTGAAGTGGTGATCCGACCGCAGGTGACGGATCTCGCGGATCCGATCGGTGCCCGAGTGATTGTCCATTCGGGCACCCAGGGCGTAGCAGGAGTCGGTGGGGTAGGCGATGACCGCGTCGTTGCGCAGCATTTCGACGATCTGGCTGATCGCGCGCGGCTGCGGGTTTTCCGGGTGAACGTCGAAATATCGGGCCATCAACCCAGCTTAGTTCAGCTTGCAGATCACGAATGCCGTTCACCGTTCAGACTGTGGTCGGCGAGCAATCCCGTCAGCTCTTCGGCGTAGGCGAGTTGCTTACGTAAGTGTGTGCAGCTTTCTTCCGCCCGGGTATGGCAGGCGGTGACGAATTCGGTTGCGGCGGTTCGTGTTGATGCGTCCGAAGCTTCGTCGCCGAGCACTGCCAGGGAATTGAGGAGTTGTTTCATTTCTTCGAGACTGAATCCGAGCGGCTTCATTCGTCGGATTACCAGTAGCCGTTGGACGTCCGCCTCGGTGTACAAGCGGAATCCTCCGGCGGTCCGCTCCGATGGAGTGACCAGACCGACCTCGTCGTAATGACGGATCGTCTTGATCGACAGTTCGGTGCGTTCGGCAACCTGCCCGATCTGCATGTTCTGTCCCTGGACCGCATGTTCCGGCTCAGACATCACTCCTACTTTCGTCGCGCTGGGCTTCCATACTCTCAGTGACCGTCACCCAGGCGTCCGGACAGGCGCAGATGGCGCTCGGCCGATGCGTCGTCGAGCCCCACGATCTCGACATTCTTGCCTCTGGCCGCGTACTTGGTGGTGATCGCGTCCAGTGTCGCCACGGTCGACGCATCCCAGACATGAGACTCGGACAGATCGATGACAATGTTCTTCGGGTCGTCGACATAGTCGAACTGGTAGATCAGATCGTTGCTGGATGCGAAGAACAGCTCGCCTCGAACCGCATAGACACGGGTGTCCTCGTCCGGATGCGCGACGTCGATTACTTCGGTGAGATGCGCGACGCGGCGGGCGAAGATGACCATCGCGGTGATCACTCCGACGATCACGCCGTAGGCAAGATTGTGGGTCGCGCCGGTGACCGCCACGGTGACCAGCATGACCACTGTCTCGCCGATCGGCATGCGGCGCAGGGTCTTCGGATTGACGCTGTGCCAGTCGAAAGTGCCGACCGAGACCATGATCATGACGGCTACCAATGCGGCCATGGGAATCAACGCCACGACATCGCCGAGGCCGACCACGAGTATCAGCAAGAACACGCCCGCCAGGAAAGTCGAGATTCGAGTGCGAGCGCCGGAGACCTTGACGTTGATCATGGTCTGGCCGATCATCGCGCACCCTCCCATGCCTCCGAAGAAGCCGGTGACGATGTTCGCGACGCCTTGGCCCCACCCCTCTCGGGTCTTGTTCGAGTGAGTATCCGTGACGTCGTCGACGAGCTTGGCCGTCATCAACGATTCGAGGAGGCCGACGAGCGCCATGGCCAATGCATACGGAGCAATGATCGACAGTGTGTGCATGTCCAGAGGGACGTCGGGGAACAGTAGCGTCGGCAGGCTCGACGGAAGCTCGCCCTCGTCGCCGACATTGGGGACGTTGAACGCGAAAACGACTGTGGCGGTGGTCAGTAGCACGATCGCCACCAGTGGAGCCGGGACCGCGCTGGTCAGTTTCGGCAGGAATACGAGTATCAGGAGGGCGACGGCCAGAAGTGGGTAGACGAGCCACGGAACATCGATCAGGTGGGGGAGTTGGGCAATGAAGATCAAGATGGCCAGTGCATTGACGAATCCCACCATGACGCTGCGCGGGATGAAGCGCATCAGCTTGGCGACGCCGAGGAGGCTCAACACGATCTGGAGCAGGCCGGCCAGAAGGACTGTCGCAATCAGGTAGTCGATTCCGTACTCGCGCGTCAGTGGAGCGACGACCAGTGCGACGGCGCCGGTAGCTGCGGAGATCATTGCGGGTCGTCCGCCGACGACGGCGATGGTCACTGCCATCGTGAACGACGCGAACAGTCCTACCCGCGGATCGACGCCGGCGATGATCGAGAACGAGATCGCCTCGGGAATCAGTGCCAACGCCACGACCAGTCCGGCCAAAACTTCCGTTTTGAGACGGCGAGGTGACCGGAGCGCGGCCCGAACCGAATTGTCGTTGGTGGATGAAGCGATGGTTACTGCCATGAGATTCCGTCCTGACGAGGTTCTCATACTCTACCCTCCCGTAAGGGTAGAGTATGAACGGAGTTCTCACTACGGCGCGAATTCCTGTCGAATTATGTTTCCCCGCAGTGAATCTCGAACCGCGAGATTGATCGAGAGAGGCAAGGCTCGCGGTGGCGGTCAGATGTGACGACCAGTAACCCTTACCAATTATTTACCTACTGTGTGGTTTTTGTTTATTGAAAACGGGTCAACTCGGGCGTTGGCTCCGTTACAGTTCGGCGGCAAACGTCAATCAGGTTGTTCCGAGAGGACATCATGTCAAAACGCCTACTGAATGCTGCGCTCCTTACCGGTCTCCTTGCCGGTGGAACCGCTGTGGCCGTGATTCCGGCGACCGCGGCGCCCGTTGCAGAAACCACGTCGACAACGTTTCAGGTCACGTGCCGCGCAGTTCCGAGTGCGTTCTCCGGTCCTTCGTCAGACGGAAAGCCTGCTACGGTGCGAGTTTCGGCTCCTTCGGTCGTGGCGCCAGGTCAAGTCTTCGACATCGAGGTGGATCCGGGTAGCGTCCAGATCCCGAACGATGTGAGCGGCGCAAGTGTCAAGAAGATTTCGCGTCTGAAGATCGATCTGCCGATTCCGACCAACGCGGAGTTCGTTTCGGCGACGGTCACCGATCCGGGCAATGTTGTTGCCGGGAAACCTGCTTCGGTGATTCGTGTCAACGAAGACGGCACTCCCGCAGCGGACGGTCCGATACTCCGGTTGTCCGGCGCAAACGAAGCGATCGGCAACAGTCCGTCATCGTCGTCGGGTGCGCACGGCGGGCTTGCGATCAACGCCCAGTCCGGAGCCGAGACCAACATCGTCTTTCCGAAGATCAGAATCACCGTAAAGGCCGGGCCGTCCGGCGCAGTCGAGACCAATGTCCGGACTTCGGGTGCTGCAGGTACTTTCGGCGGGCCGGAGTCATTTTTGACCTTCCTCCCTCAGGTAAGTCACTGGCTCGCGGGAACCATCTGGGCGCCCACATCCTGTTCTCCTCGCGACGGTGAGACGGGTCCCCTCAACGCCGGTGCCGGCGCATTGGCCTCCACGAAAATCGACGGAGACCTCGGACCTGTTGATCCCGAGCCTGGAGCAGACATCGTGACGACGCTCGAAGGGCCGACGACAGCCGCTACCGGCACCAAAGTGTCTTTTGCTTCTCACGTCGATCCGGAAAACGCAACGGGAACAGTACAGTTCATGGTCGACGGCAAGCCCGTCGGTGACCCGCGGCCGGTGGTTCGCGGTATTGCCCGCCTGGATCTGACCTTCGGTAAGGCGGGTACCAAGTCCGTGACCGCAGTCTTCACAGCTACCGGCGACGAGGCGAAGTACACGTCGGCGGCACACATGCTCACGGTGACCGGGGATTCAACAGGCCCGGTCGATCCCGACCCGACCGATCCGGGCACTCCGGGTGGTCTCGGCAGCCTCGAGTCCGTTCTGCCGCAGCTGCCCACAGGTTCGCTCGGTGGCAAGTGATCACGGTCCTAATTCACCGAACACTCGATGACCGAGTCTTTTTGAAAGGCAACATATGAACTCCCGTTCTCTGGCTGTTTGCGCAGTCGTACCAGCTGTTGCGGCCGGACTCCTCGCTGTGTCCGCTCCGGCAGCAGCGGCTTCCGATACCGTGACGCGAACAGTTTCCTTCGAACACAAGTGCCGGGTCGACGGCGCCACCGATTGGGATTCGTCGTTCTCCGACAACCTGGAGGTCACGGCGCCCACGTCCGTGCGTCCCGGCGAACAGTTCACAGTGAAACTGCATCCGGGCACCATGCGTAGTTCGGATTCGGACACCGGTCGTATCAAGTACGACATCGCACTACCGCAAGGGGCAACCCTGGTTTCGTACTCCCTCGTCGGTGATTCGTCGTCCAACTTGACCGGCGAGACTGCGGTGCTGCTCCGGGTGGGCGCAGACGGAAACGCGAACCCGGCGGGTGAGTACCTGCGAATTACCGGTACCGGCAACAAGACAGTCAACGACGGTCCGAGCGCGAACGACAACAAGCCCAAGGAAGGGCTGCAAGTCAAGGCCAACACGGACTTTCGTTTACCGGCAGTCGAATTGAAACTCGAAGCTCGGTCCGACGAGGGAAATGCGACGACGCACCTGCGCGCCGGGGCGACGAGCCCGAGTATCAAGATCAAAGACACGAGCATGAGTTTCGGTGAGTCCCGGTGGGTCAATGCCGCTGGGTATTGTGTTGCTTCGGGCGAGGGACGCAGCGCCCTCTCGACTACCGAGGTATTCGCGACCAACCAGACCGAGACGACGGTCGCTGTCGCACTGGAGGCACTGACGGGCGAAGACGTCAAGATTGCGGCGAGTATCGACCCGAACCCGGGTGAGGGCACGGTCGAGTTCTTCGACGGCGATACGAAGATCGGTAGCGCCACAGTCGATTCCAATGGCCATGCAGAACTGGTCTGGCCGTTCCGCGACCAGGGCGAGCATCGCATCACCGCAAAGTTCTTGGGTACCAAGAAGTTCAGTTCTTCGGAATCTGCGGACAAGACCGTGACCGTCACCGTGCCCGGCGTCATCGTCGTCGAGCCGGTGGATCCGACGGAACCGGAAACTCCTGGTGGAACCGGAAGCCTCGGGGACATCTTCTCGAAGCTGCCGACGGGCTCACTTGGAGGCTGAGTCACCCAAACGGCAGGGGAGCGTCGACGTTTCGGCTCGAATACGGTTGTGTGATCGAATACTGGAATGACAGGTTCGAATCATGCCGAGAGCCGCAACGCCGGCGTTCCCTATTTTTCTCAATGGGAGTCTCCGTCACGGAAATCGGGCCAGAACTACAAAAGGTAGCTCACCAAAACTCGTGCCCTTTTACTACCGTTAGTTGAAGAACTGCGCGAACCGCGGGTTCTTACATCAACAAGCCTTCGAACTCGCCGCTGCGGTTCAGGTATGAACAAGGTAGGGAAAATGCGCAAGGTTAGTTTGCTCGCGTCCGCTGCAGCAGTAGCTGTCGGTGTGGCAATGATCGGGACGTCTGCGGCCTCAGCAGCGCCGGGAACGATTCCCGGTCATGGGCTGTTCGACGTGCCGTGGGAGGTGTTGCCGGGAACCTACACGACGTCTGGGCCCGTATCAGCTGATATGCCGTGCATATACGGTCGGGCAAAAGTCGACGGCGACGGTGAATTGAATGTCCTCGAGTTCGAAAGCACCCTCGAACCGGCGACAGTCACCATTCTCTTGACGGATTCTCGCTTCACCACCGCGTATTGCGCTGATTGGAAGAGAGTGTCGTCAGTCGGATCGTTGGATCTCGGATCGCTTTTCGGGTCCTAGACGTCTCCGCTCTATGTCGAGATGGACCTCTGGACGTGACCACGGCCCTCTGCCATCTCGATTGAACGCTCGGCTCGCGGATGCGCTCGTTCGTCTCGAGTTTTCGACCACTCGTCGCATGAGTCCATGACCAGGGACTTTAGCCCTCAGTAATTACCTACCAATCGGTATATTCTGCGAAGGTACGGACTTCGTGAACCGATGTGAGTTGGCTCCGGGGGACGTGCCGGCCTCGCAGGACCGCCCGCAAAGTCAGCCCGGTGAGGCCACCAGAGTTCGCGCATTTCGACAGATTGCCGCTGGGTCCGTCCGCTACGAGGGGAGCGGACGGACCTGACAGCACGAGAGAGTGCCATGCCTGAACGTGGTCAAAGCAGAGTGGACGCGGGGATCATTGCCGTCGTCGCAGTCATAACCGGTGTGTTCGTCGCACTGACCGGCCACGGTCTGGTTGCAGCGCTGGCCACCGTGTTGGGCCTCGCGCTCGGGATGGCGATTGTGCGGTATCTGATCAAAGGTCGCTGATCACCGCAAGAGTTCAGCAGGTCGCGAGAATGTCTGCGATGGTGTCGTGTTCGGCTTGGGTAACCCACAAACCGTATGCCGCTTTTACTTCCACTTGAGCAGTCACGTACTGGCAGCGGTATGCCTTGTTGGGTGGCAGCCACGACGCCGCGTCGGAATCCGACTTCTTCTGGTTGGTGGGCCCGTCGACAGCGCGCAGGTTTCGAGGGTCGTTGGCCAGATTGGTTCGCGTTTGCGTGTCGAGTTGCTGTGCGCCCTTCTGCCAGGCGTCCGAGAGTGCGACAACATGGTCGATCTGGACTGCAGAAGACGTGTCCTGGCCGCGGGTGAAGGCGATGGTCTTGTTCGTGTACGGGTCACGGAGCGTACCGGTTTGGACCGAGCAGCTTTTGGAGCCGTCTTTGAATGTCAGGTCGGTGAGGTCGCGCCGCAGGATGTCGTTTCGGGTATCGCAGCCGTTGTGGCCGAACTCGACGGTGACGTCGTCGGTCCAGGCGGTACCGAACAGTGCGCGGTCGTATCCGGTCTTGGGTGCGCGTCCCTTGATGGGGATCTGTGCCAGCAGTTCAATTGCGGCGGACGAGGGAGCCGAAGTTCCGGCCGATACCGTCGTCGTGACGCCGGATCCGATTCCCGAACCGAGAGAAGATGTTTCGGGTGCGTCGGCGTTGGAACTGGCGCAACCTCCCAGCACGATCACGGCAGCAATGCCGATGGTGACGCCGGTGATGCCGCGCCTGTGATGTGCCGTGCGTGCCATGTGTGAGAGTCCATTTCTGCGAGAGATGAACTACAAGTATGTCATTCACGACATTTCGGGCTGAACCGGCACTGTCTGTCAGTCCGGTCGAAGTAGCCATCGCGTCACCGGAACCGACACGAGAACTCGCGGACCTTCACGAGTTTCGTCTGCGGCATCCCAGCCGTCGTACTTCTCGCCGAAAAGTCTCAGGAGATCGCCGAACTCGCCGACATCGTGATGAATTGTCCCGAACCCCTGTGCGACCCATGGGTCGCGAGAGGATCCGTCGACTGCCAACGAGACCCGAGGATCGTCCAGCAGGTTCCGAACCTTCCGATTCTGCTCGGCGCTCGGTATCCAGAATGTGTTCTGACGCAGTAAGAACCAAACCGGAGTCGTGTGCGGCGAGCCGTCGCTTCGAAGGGTGGTCAACCACACGCAAGGAGTATCCGCGATAGTCACTGTCTCAGTATCGGTGCCGGCGCGACGTTCACCAATCGACGGTGCGGAACGAACAATGCCCGGTCCTCGCCGTTGGCGAGGACCGGGCATTGTCGGGAAGGGAGTGGAAGCGTCAGATTTCGATCTTGGGTGTCTGTTCGCCCAGCTTGTGGCGGGCCAGTGCCAGGTTCGCACGTGCGCGGTCCAAAACCAGGTACACGAACAGCGTTGACAGTCCGGGCGTCTCGAGGACGCGAATGAGGTGGTACTGGTTACTCAGGGTGATCAGAATGTCTTCGAGGGTGTCGGTAATCCCCAAGTTACTCATCGTGCGGAGCTTTGCTCGCACAACCTCGGAGTTGCCGGCGCCGGCGTACTCGAGGCTGAATGACGGGTTGCCGCTCATACCGAGAACCATCCCGCTGTCGGCGTCGACTACGGCTGCACCGCTGGCACCGTCGATGCGCATCAATTCGCCGAGGATCTTGTCGATGTTGCTCATTGCTTCTCCTTGGTAGGGCAGAGTCGCGCGGGGCGACTCCAGGTGATGCTTCGGTGATGAAGTCATCGGTACATTTCGAGGTGGAATCGTTGGTTGCGGTGTCGGGAGTGGGCTGGGCGGCAACTGTTCAGCTTGTGAGATTTGTGGGCTCGTTCCGTTCGGTGCAGATGAGCGGCCATTCGACGACTCGAATTCGTCGATGCGGTCTGCGGGCAGCCAGCCGTCCCCGGCGGGTGCGCTGAGCGGCCATCTCGTCTCCGTCTCGAAGTCCGGCACCGGCGTCTGAAGTTGCGGATACACCGGCGCGGTAAGCGGCCGCTTGTACGGAACCGGCTGACCGCCCGCGTCGGAGACGTTCGCGAACCAGGCGGCATACCCGGGGTCGCTGCGATCGAGGTTTTGCCCGCGATCGTCGTCTTCCTCCCGGGAGCCTCGTCGACGAAAAAGTCCCACTCGTTCCAGCCCCTTAAAGACGAACTATTTCCGATCAGAGCGTTCCGGATGAACGCGGCAGACCGGACAATCCCACCCATAGTTACTTTGCAGTTAAGTCACCGTAGCATGGGTTCGCAGACGGGGCATATGGTCCAATCCTGTAGGCGGGCCGACGAGGCACTCGGAATCGACAGGCTGCCCGGACGATTCTCGCCGGTCGACGATGCCGGTCCGTTCGAGCGCCAGACGCCCTCTGGCATCCTTGAAGGATGAAGAAAACGATCACCGGGTTCATCGGTGCCTGCTCGCTGGTGGCGCTGGTTGCCTGCGGTTCTGACGGAGACAAGCCGACCGAGGTCGGAACACTCACTTCCTCCGTTTCGGCGACCACCACTGCGTCACCGACGACGTCATCCGAGGCTCCGGCGACATCGTCGGAATCGACTACCGAGGCACCGTCGGTCGACGCGAGCGTCCCGGCTGAGGTCCCGTCGGACCCGAATGTGAGTTCGGCACTGCCACGGACCTACGCGCAGGCGTGCTCCGACGTTCTCCGGTACCTCGACGCATACCAGCCGGCAATTGACGAGTCGGGCGAGGAAATGGGCATGACGCGTGAATCATTGGCAAACGACATGCTGACCTCCATCCAGGCTTATCCCGAATGGTCGAGCTTGTCTGCCGACGAGCAGGCTGAGGTCACTCGCGGATTCGCCGCAGCGACCGCGGGAAGTTGCTGACCTACTTTCAGAACAACGATTCCTGAATCGCCACGCCAGGGGACTCGAACTCGCCGACGGTGATGGTTCGACCGACCAGTCCGGACACATCCGCGACGAAGCGTGGCGATTCAGGATCGGGGTCGATCCGCAGCGAGGCGATCGAACCGGCAAGGCCCTCCAAGTACAAGGAATGTTCCCCGGACTCGAAACTGTGCGGATACGCGATCAACGGTGCCGCATCGAAGACAACGTCGGCGCACGCCGGCGCCATCCATTCTTCGGGAGCCTCCAGGATCTCGATTCCGTCGATGTCCGATCCGAGGTCATTCAGCTCGTCTTTGATCGACGATACGAAGTGGTGCAACGACTTTCGCAGTTTCTCGCGATCCAAGGGTCCTGTCAGCGCTTCGATCTTCCGAGACGTACGTATGGCCTGGCTCAAGTGGAAGTGCTCCGAAACTCGGGCTTCGAGGGAACGAATGCTGTAACCGTCCGTCGACCGCGCTACGAACAATGCGCAGACCGCTCCCTGTTCGGCGACTCGCGGATGCTTGCGGAACTCGGCCGCCGTCCCCACCTTCATCTGACCGCCGGCGAAGATGTCGATGTAGAGCCATTGTGGTTGCGTGAGATAGGTGCGCACGTTCGGATGAATGTGCGCGCCGCTGACATGTGCCTGATGAACGGTGGTGAATCCCTCACGATTTCGGCATCGATCGCACTGGCGCCCGGTAACGACCGTGGCCCCGCGGTCACACGGCGAGTGTCCCGGACCTTCGGCGGTGAGATCTCGCCACCCGAGGCAACGGCGGCCCTTCGCCTCGTCGACGGAGAATCGCAGAACCGAGTCGTGAGTGTAGAAGGTCGTAGCGGAAGTGGTGTCGTCGACGCATCGGATCCGCGGTGCTGTCGGGTTCGACCATTCGATTCCGCGAACGAGCAGGGTCATTGAAGTGTCGATTCCTTCTGTAGTTCACAGGTCGACACCCATGCTAGTCAGTGCAGATGCGGTTCAGTGCAGTGGTTGCGCCCCACGTTGTCCGAGCATCAGTGTCATCAGCCCGGATTCCTGACTCTGGGAATTGATCATGTCGCGGGCCGACTGTTTCACCGGTCCGCGCTCGAGCAGTGCATCGGCGGCCTGCGCCATAGCGATCCCGCCACGGTGGTGGCGTTCCATCAGTTGCAGGAACAGAACCTCGGCGTCGAGCCCGCGAGCGGCGCTCAGTTTCTCGAGTTCTTCCGTGGTAGCCATACCCGGCATGGCGTCGGCCTCTGTTTCCGGCGTTGCCGGGTGATGATGAGAGTCGCCAGCGCCGCTCGGTGACGCCTCCATCCACGCCATCGGCGTTCTACTGTTCGGCGGGACACCGGCCAACCTCAGCCAACCGAGCATGACACCGATTTCCGTTCTCTGAACATCGTCGATCTGCTGGGCCAGTCTCGTAACCGCCGGGTCCACATCGGGACTCAGACGCGCGAGAATGAAGAGGGCCTGTTGATGGTGGGCCGCCATGTCATGCACGAATCCGATTTCGGTTTCGCTCAGAACAGCTGTCTGCGTGTGGTTCTCGGGTGCGAACAGCGGACGTAATGCTGCGCCGAGTACGAGCAGCATCAGTGCCGCAGCCACGAGTGCGACGGCCTTGACCGATCGCGGCGCCGTCATGATCCCACGGTCGTCTTCTGGTCAGCGGGTGGTGTGTAGACACCGTTTTCGAGTTGCATGGCAACAAAGCCGTTGTCGGCGCACGTCGCCCACAACGTGGTCCCGCGCCATTCGGGTGGGGAGAAGCACCAATCGGTCGAGATGTCGCCGAGAGCGACCATGCCCGATCGCGAACTCAGCGCTTGGCCGGGGTCGAACTGGCCTTGCGCGATCGACTGCGCGATTGCCGGCGTGCTGAGAATGGGTACCCCGATGAGCGAGGCGAGAGCGTGCGGCGAGTTGGCGAGTTCGACATTGTCGCCGGTCCGAGCGGGTGGGTTGAAGTACGCAATTTCGTGGACGTCGAAGGGATCTCGAACATCGAAGACCCGAATCCCGCTCGAGATCCATCCGCATGCCAGCGCCGTCGGGTCGACCGGGCGATCGGCCGAACAGTAGTGAGATTCGTACGCGAACAGCGATCCGCCGGCAGCAGACGCCAGCGCAGCATCTTGATTCTCCGGCAGATTGATCTCGAGCTTCACCGAATTGACGACCGCAGGTTCGTCGTCATTGGAGACGTCGATCAATTTGACTCCGCCGGAACCACCTTCGTCGACGGTGAACAGGTACGGCGAACCGTCGTAGGTGACCGGAATGCTGTGTTGGGTGGCCCAACCGTCGGTCCAAGAGAGCTGGGACAGTTGGCGCACCCGAGGATTCGGGACGCGGCGCTGAACCTCACTGATGTCGAGAACATGTATTCCGCCGAGATTGTTCGACAAGTACATGCGATTTCCGTCTGGAGTGATTCCGAAGCCGTGGGTCGACAACCCGATGAGGTCCTGCCAGACGACGCGCGGGTTGGCGGGATCGGTGAGATCGACGGCGCTCACCACACCGGGAGCGGTGCCGGAAGACCAGTAGGTGTTCCCGTCCGGTGAAAATCCACCCTCGTGATTGGTGATCGGCAGCAGCATCCCCAGATCGGTTCCTGGTCCGGGGTTGAGCAGTTTCGGGTGCGCGCAATCGGAGATGTCGTAGACCGACATCAGGCCGACGCCGGTCAAGAGCGGAACGCCCGTGCCCACCAGCAGCTTTCGCGCGGTGTTGACCTTGAGACTCTCCCACGTTCCGGCCAGCATCGCAGGTTCGGTCAGCGTGGCGGTGAGAGCAGGATTGGCAGGATCCGACACGTCGAGAACTTGCACGCCCTGCGCGGGGCCCAGGAGGTTCCCGGGGAAGAAGCTGCCGATGTACGAGCAGTGTTCGAAGTTGGTGGACGTGATCCCGCCGCCGCGACCCGAGTAACCGCCGATCTGAGACATGTTGCAGCTGTACCCGTCTCGGCTGCGTCCGCTGTTTCGGTCCTCGGCCGGAACATCACCCTGCAACCCGGTCTCGGGCATCGAGCCCGGGCCGCATTCGGCGCGGCTTGCAGCGTTGGAAGCGACACCCGGGTTCTCGTGGATCGAGCCCGGGGCAGTGGCGGGCTCAGCAGAAGCGACGCACACGGGAAGGACGGTGATCAAGGTGACGAGCGCGATGGCAGATCTGGTTCTGATGGTCGTGAACGATTTCATCGAGTCCAACTCCCGGTGCGGGATTGCCTTTCGTATCTCACGGGCAGACGTACCTCAAGGACAGGCAGCGCGGAGGGCAGGCGCGTGTTCGAGCGCTCACGACGATCGGGTCGGGGTGTGAACCGGTGTCGGGCCGCAACCAACCGGACAATGCTGTCCGGTTGGTATCGTAGTGTGCGTGACATCGTCTGGCCGCGTCAATAGCGGATCTCTCAACAGAGGGCCGAGAGATGCGGCGCGCAATCGTGCGGCGCTCATCTCAGCAGCTCGCGAGGTGTTCGCCACCCAGGGATTTGCTGCTCCGCTCAGCCTGATCGCCCGCACGGCCGGCGTCGGCCAGGGCAGCCTCTACCGGCACTTTCCCACTCGTGAAAGTCTCGCACTCGCGGTGTTCGACGAGAACATCGTCGAGCTGCACGATCTGGCGGCTGATCCGGATTCGACTCTCGACGATCTTTTTCGTTTGTTGGTCGACCAGATCACTACCTCCATCGTGTTCGTGGAGGTCATCAAGCCGGTCTCCTTCGGCGACTCGCGACTGAATTCGGCTGGCGCCCGTTTGACCGATCTCCTCGAAGGGCGCCTCGACGAGGCGCGTCGAACTGGGAAGATACGAGAGTCCGTGACTGCTGAGGACGTGATCCTGGCGATCGCCATGTTCGCCGCGATCATGGAACGGACTGCCGAGAGCTCGCGGAAAGAAGTTGCGCACTCGGCCTGGAACCTTCTTGTGCAGGGACTGGCCGGGCCGGCAGCGGCGGGCTGAGTCGCGTTCGCCTCGCGTCTCGAGGTGATCGCCTAGGCTCGTGGCATGGCTATTGTCTGGACAGTTCCTCGCGCTATCGGCTCCACCCTGCTCGTTGCTCCGTTGATCAAGGAGTTCCTTGTCGAGGGTGACGGCACCCTCGATGCAAAACTGACTGCGGTCGGTACGGTCTCTGCATCTCTCGAGAAGCAAGTCGGCCGCACGTTCACCTCGATCAGCGCTGCTTCGGCGGCAATCTTTTCCGGTGCTGCCGGTTCCACCAGCGTGCCCGACGCACTCCGTCTGGCCGTGATGCGCACTCTGTCCACCGAGGTCGTCGTCAGGAAGCCGGCTCCGCAGCCGTTCACCGAAAAGGTTGGGAAGAGATTGGGGCAGTACGTCTTTGCCCTGCGTGACCCGCGCAACGATCAGGTGTTCCATGTCGGGCACGGCACGGGAAATCAAGTGTTCGCGCCGGTATTCGAAGCGCTCGGTGAACTTGCGAATCTCGAAGGAGCGGACGGCCCAGCCGAGTCGAATGCTGCTGTGACAGCAGCCAAGATCGCCCGCATCCGTGAAATCTACGACGCGGGTTCGGCGGTGGAGCACTTCGTTCTTCTCCGCTCGGTCGCTGCCGCCACGGATCCGGCCGCCACTACCGACGAGGTCGTCCGCGGCATCGTGGAAGCCTTGCGAATCACCGACGCGGGCGAGGGCCTGACCAACCTCGCGGGCGATACATCGGACAAGGACGCCCGTGCGACCCGCGTCGAGGAACTCGCGTTGCGCTACTCGGCCGATCCCGCGCCGGAACTCCCGACGCCGAGCATCGTCCTCCACGTGCCGGCCTCCGCTCGTCCGGGAGCAACGCCGGAAGAGATCTACGAACTCGCGCGCGCCGAGTGGTCTGCCGGTGCAGCTGTTCGTGCCGAGATCGGAATCCCCGTTCTGGTGTTTGCCGACAGCATCATTCGTGGTGCATTCCGTGCTCAGTCATGGGAGGTGTCCACTCGCAATGCCGACGGAAGCCAACTGTGGCGGTTCAACGGAACCGTCGACGACGAGCTCGCTGCCAAGTACGTCGGAACCGAGGTCACCCCGCACAACGTCGGCCTGAAGAAGTGGCCCGTCAGCGGTTGGGTCACGAGGTTGACTACCGCTCGTCCGGGGGCGGTCATGCCGGGACCTCGTAAGTCCAAGTAACGCAACAACTTCAGGCAGAAGGCATTGTGGGGGCGGGATCCGTTCGGATCCCGCCCCCACAGTATCGTTACCCGGGGTTGTCAGCCGAGCAATCCGCTTCCCACATAGTCGTTCTCGGTGCATCCCGGCGGAATGAGATACACCGCAGAACCGATCGGCGTCGTCCACTCGTTGAGTGCGTCGAAGTCACTCAATCGCTGTTGGACCGGTAGATATTGCTCGGCGATGTCCCGTTGGAATGCTGCGAAGATCAATCCCGAGTTCGAGGTCTGCCCGCTCTCGGGTGCGTCGTCGTAGTTGTATGCCCGACGGAAGAACTGCTCCTTCTCATGCGTCTGGTGGGCTCGCGCGATGTGTGATCCTGGCGGGATCACCGGAATGCCGAACTTGTCCGTGAGTGTGAAATCCGCTTCGTCGAATTCGTTGGTTCCGTTGAGCGGAGCGCCATTGGACAACGTGCGCCCCATGGTGAGTTCACGCCCCGAGCGATCGAGTTCGTCCCAGGTATCCATTTCCATGCGAATGCGTCGTAGTACCAACGAGGTTCCGCCCGCCAGCCACGGTTGACCGGCGCCGTCGTGCCAGATCAGTGAATCGAAATCCACTGTTCCCGGAGCCGGATTGACCGTCCCGTCCACTTGGCCCATGAGATTGCGCATCGTGGTTCCCTCGGGCGTGGTGCCGCGAGCGTTGCGGAATCCCTTTTGTGTCCACCGGATTGTCGTCAGTGATCGGACGTTCTTGGTCAGAACTCGCACAGCATGAGCAATGGTCACCGGATCGTCGCCACAAATCTGCAGCAACAGGTCCGACCCGCCCCATCGGTCGTCAAGTCGGTCGATCTCGTAGCTCGGCAACGGCTCGAACCAGTCCGGTTGACGTGCTTGCAATCCCAGCTTGGTGAACAGGCCAGGGCCGTAGCCGACGGTCACCGTCAAGCGGGCCGGATCCACGGCCAGTTCCCGTTCGGTATCCGCCAACGCCGGGTTACCGGCGGTCAGCCGTGACGCATCCTCGGACCACATCTTCATGATCCCGACCACGATTGCTCGATCGGCTCCAGGCAAGAGGTCGAACCCGATGAACGTGCCGTGCGCTTGCGGAGTGGTGGCGATCCCAGCTTGGTGGACGCCGTAGAACGGTTCCACCAGCTTGCCTGCTTGCTGTTCGTGTTCGCTGCGCTCCACCACTGTGGTTGCGCCCCAAGTTATTCCCGCGACGCCGAGCGCGGCGGCACCTCCTCCGAGAAGGCGCCGCCGGCTGAGTGCTCGGCTGGGCGGGTTCGTGTTCTCAGCCACCGTGATTCGGGTCGTAGTTCTCCTGATTACCGGAGAAGTCGCGAATCTGGGCTGTGAACGTGGTGCTGGAACCGTCGTCGTAGATCAATGTGAGGTCGGTTTCTGCGCCTGGGAGCAGCGGCGCGGACAGGTCCATGAACATCAGGTGGTCACCGCCCGGGGTGAGGCTGGCGGACCCGTTGGCAGGGACCAGGAACCCACCGTCCTTGGGGCGCATCGTCATCGTGCCGCCGTCCCCGGTCACGACCTCGTGCAGTTCCAGTCGCGATGACGCGGGACTGGTTGCCGAGACCACGCGTACGTCCTTGTCGCTGGAGTTGACCAGTTCGGCGAACGCCGCACTCATTCCCTCGGGTGCTGCCTTGACCCATTGATCCTGAACTGTGATGGATTGTGCGGCTTCGGTTTCGTTGTCGGAGTTCGAAGAACAGCCGGTCAAGGCGAGAGCTGCGGTCAGTGCAACAGCTGCGAATATCTTTGTTCGAACAGTCATGTGTGTCTCCGTGATTCGTGAGGTGTCAGGTGGTGACGCGGCGTTTGAACGCCGCAATGCAAACGTCGATCAGCAGGAATGCGAGAAGACTGATGCCGAGTAGCGGAACAAACCAGCCCACCAGTGCGGTTACCGCAACCAGCGCAACAATGCTGAGCGGGGAGAGGTTGCGAATCCCGCCGCGGGCAGGGGCCCGGCCGACAGCCCAGTCGGAGCCACGGGTGGGGCGTCGGCGCCACCACATGATGTAGCCACGAATGACCACGCTGACCAACGCGAGTGCCAGTGCGGTGAGTGCGATCTGGTTGGCAAGGCCGAACAGCAGGCCCATGTGGAGCTGGATTCCCCAAGCCGAAAGTTTGGCTGCGAGTGGCCAATCCGAGAACCACAACTCGTCGGTGACCTTCTGCGTCGCTCCGTCGATTGCGATGGTGTTGTTGCTGTACACCCACGGCTGACGCGTCTGGGCGACGGTGAAGGCTGTCTCGGCGTTGGCGGGTATCGATACTTCGACCGGACCGGTGATCCCGTTGTACCTGGCGATACCGAGGACGGTGTCGACACGTCCGACGTTGGTGTCTGTCAGCGTGCCGGCGGCGGCGGGGGCCATGTCGTGACCCTCGTGCCCGCCCGTTGCCGGTGGTGGAGCGTCGCCGAGAGTTTTCACGACCGAGGGCGTCGTCCAACTCAATGCGGTTCTCAGATTGCTGACATTCTCTCCGGCGTACGTCGACCACGTGAGTCCGGTCGCCGAGAGAAACACCAACGCAACTGCTATCCAGATGCCGACGACACCGTGCCAGTTCAGGGTCCGGCTTCGTCCGGTGGACGCTCGGTCGATCGTAAGTAGACGAGCGTTCCGAGCGGTGCGGTATCGACGGAACCACAGGTGGACGCCACCGAGTGCGACCACCCACATCCACGACGCGGCCAATTCGCTGTAGAGGCGGCCAGGTTCACCGAGATGAAGGTGGCGATGCAGCTGAGAGATCCAGGTGCGCAGTGGCAACGAACCACTGCTTCCGTAGACCGCCAGCTCGCCGACCGGCTGTGCAAGCACTGGATCGACGAAGACTGCGAGCCTCTCCGATTCGCCCAACGACGGATCGGTGAACAGGACCCGCGTGGTTTCTCCGGCCGCAGGGGACGGACGTACTGCCGAGACGGTCAGGTCAGGGCGGTACTGCTGGGCGGAACGGATCTGGTCGTTCAGCGACGCGATTTGTCCGGTGGTGTCGGTCTGGAGATAGTCGCTGTAGACGAACTTCTCGATGGTGGGCGCCATCGCGTAGAGACCACCGCTCAGCGCGGCGATGAGGATGAACGGCCCGATGAGAATGCCGGCGTAGAAATGCAGACGCAGTATCAGTGGTCTGGCGCCGCCAACCTGCGTCTTCGGGGGAGAACTGTCGTTGGAAGCGCGTGTCTGTGCGCGCTCCAATTCGGGTGCGGACATGCGTGTACTCGATCCCGCCGTGCGCCTTTATTAACCGCGGGCGGTTAATAAAGGCGCACAGCAAAGTGGCGCACGTATTCACGTGCGTGAGAGGAAAGGGAAGGTGAGTTACACGAATGCCGGTGGGCCGCGAGTGCCCAGGCCTGAGGTGAGAAGTTGACGCAGAACAACTTTGGCGCGGTATCGAGTGCGCGCAGTGAACGGTGAGGGTTCAGGTGCCCACGGGCGCAATAGGACGGCGACGATTGCCGCCACCGTCGATGCCGCCACGACGTACCCGTGTTCTGCGCCGCGGATCAGAACTGCGCACACTCCGACGGCAGCGATGTGCGCTGCGAGCATCGGAAGCGACAGGAGCAGGCCGTGTTGATGATCCGAAGCGATGGTCAATGTCGCGTGACCGATGGCCTGACCCGCAGCGAGCATAAGGGCGAGCAAGAGGGCAGGGGATCGGCGAGTGTCGATGGACGTGACCACCGCGCCGACGCTCGCGCACGCGAGGATCAACAACACCACCGCGCTCTCGGACGGGGCCATGCCGCCGCCACCGAGCGCGTGGGCTGCGACGGAAACCGCGCCGGAGGTACCGCCCACGAAAGCGCCGCGCAGCTGCGCGACATCTTTCGGACCCGGCGTCATACGCGAAAGGATACAGGCAGCTACTACGAGGGCTAGTAGTCGAGCCCGGCCGAGTCGGTTTGACGCCGTCGACGGCAGTCAGGTCGCGCCACTCACATTCTTGCAATCCCTGTATACGAATGGTGCACGGTCATCGTTCAACGCTGTCGGTCATCATCCGTACTCGTATCCGGCGCTGCCTACAGATGAACATGACTGGAACTCGTGGTCTCAGATGAGCGTCGAGTCGTTCGCGGGCGGCGGGGGCGGCGGGATCGTTCGGCCGAGCCTTCGCGGAATCATGACTGCCAACGGAGATTCTGCAAAAAAGATTTGGATTACCGAGTTCGGGGCGCCTACAAGTGGGACTCCGGACAGCGTCAGCGAAGCACGTCAACTCGAGATCTATCAGGCAGCGATGGCAGACAAGCAAACCAAGTCTTGGTTGGGGCCGCTCATCTTCTACCGTCTCAACGACTACGCGCCTTACGGGGCAACGACGGATCGAGAGTCGTATTTCGGCGCAGTGAGGTCGGACGGCACCGTCAAACCGAGTGGTGCATACGTGAAGAGTGTGCTCTGCCCGTGATGGCGGTCGAATGGTACGAGTGATCCGTAGGGTTGGGGGCACTTCGTTCGAGAGCGCGGAATTATGCAGCAGCTGAACACTTGTCCATGAAGGGAGGGCGATCGCCCAGGTGATCACCCTCCCTTTTCTCGTTTGTTACCAAGGGATTTGCCCTGACATTGCGGAAGGCTGTTTTCAGCGGCAGATGAAGATATCTGTGCCGCATATCGTTACGACGTTCGTATTTGCTGAGATCGGCACAGGCGTGGGGACCAAAGTCATCGAAGTGCGGGTGTAACGGTCTGTTGTGCCGTGACGGTATTGAGCAGAGAACGGCAAGCCCGCCAGAGTGATAGCGTCCGAGAGGCTATGTCCGAAATGATTCCGAACTCGACCTAGGAAAACGGTGCGCAGCGATAACAACGGTTCGAATAACGGAGTCCTGGGGAACAACTCCGGAACGACTCAGGGCGACGGCCTTTTCGACGCGTCCGACGACGGTTACGCAACGTCGATTCGAACCGTCACCTTCACGCCGCAATTCGACGAACCTGCGGCAAAACCGTTGCCCAGTCAGCGGATGCGCCAGCAACGTCGTGAAGAGCCGACCGATTTTCGGACCTCGACGCCCAGGGCTATGACCTCTGTCGACGATCTGGACATCATCAAGCGGGCGAAGCGTCCACCCGAACGCGGTTTGGGCAGTGTGTTGTTCAAACTCACCGGGGGTCGGATCAACACCGGGCAGTCGGCCGCCGAACTCGAACATCAAGCTCTGGTGCGCCGTGCCAACCGAACAGTGCGCGGCGTGTACAAGATTGCTTTCATCTCACTCAAGGGTGGTGTGGGAAAAACCACGGCGGCAAAGACCGTCGGTTCGACGTTCGCGTCGATCCGTGGCGATCGAATCGTAGCCATCGACGCCAATCCCGACCTGGGGACTCTGGCTGATCGTGAACGACGTGAACATCACCTGACTGTTCGTGATCTGTTGGCCGACGGTGACATTCGTACGTACAGCGATGTTCGCTACTACACCTCGCAAGGCGACAGCCGACTCGAAATCCTTGCGAGTGAAGCAGATCCGGAAACTTCGGAGTCTTTCAACGAGCAGGACTACCTCGATACTCTGCGAATTCTCGAGGTGCATTACAACATCGTCATCACCGACTGTGGCACCGGAATCATGCACTCGGCCATGTACGGAATTCTCGACGAAGCAGACGCTTTGGTAGTCGTCAGCCCGACGGCGCAGGACGGTGCCCGTAGTGCCGCAGCAACGCTCAGTTGGCTGACCAAGCACGGATACGCAGATCTGGTGAGCAGGTCGGTCGTGGCGATCAATGCGACGCGGCCGGGTTCGTCTTCGCTCGACCTCGACCAACTCGAGGACGTTTTCGCTCAGCGTGGAGTGCGAGCGGTCAAGACGTTGCCCTATGACGATCACCTCGGTGAGGGCGGTCCGATCGACTTGAAATTGTTGAACAAGCGCACTGCACGGGCATATCTGGAACTCGTCGCAGCGATTGCCGATGGTTTCCCGGACTCGGTGGGCAAGCACGCTTCTCGCTGAACGTGCTCGCCCCCGAATCTGATCATCAGGCCGGTGTTCAGGGGTGCCGAAGTATCGCGCCGTATCCGTCGGCGAGAACGAGGCGTTCGTCGATCTGTACCAGCTCGGTGCCGGTCCCGATTGCGATGTAGGGGAGTACGCGATCGGCGGGCCCGATCAGCTTTCCACTGGTGACTTCCTTGTCGTCGGGATCGGTGAGCAGCAGTGTCTCGACCTTGCCCTGTTCGAGGGCGTCGAGGACGCGTGCGGTCCCGTCGATGGAGAGGCCGGAGTCCCGGCCCTGCTCTGCGACGTAGCGTTCGGTTTCCGCATCCATTCTGCGCAGTCGCTGCGTGTCGATCAGTTCACGAATCGACTTCGACACCTCGGCAGGTGTCGAACCGACTGAACGCGAACCCTTTTCGACGTCCACCACCCGTAGCGTCGACGGTAGGAGCTGTGCAAAAGCTTTGCGGGACTGTACTTCTCCGATCACGACCACCAGTGCGACCTTGTGTTCGCGGGCGAGCGCCGCCGCGCGCTCCACGGCCTGTGTCAGGTTCTTTCGGATGTTCTCCTCCACGAGGCTTTGGCTGTCGGTGTACCGCTCCTGGCCGCCCACGTGCGCCTTGTGGACCGGGAAGCCGTCGCCGTCTACCGTTTCGCCGTACACGTCACGCCCGCGAGCATCGCGCACGCACAGGTCCGCGCCAGTGTGGTCGACCTTTGCGATGAGGAACGGTTCGGTGTCGTATCCGTGTGCGATCAGTGGAATCAAGTAGGGCAGTTCGCCCAAGGTCGCGATGGTGGAGCCGGCAGGTTCGAGCAGAATATCGTCGATCAGCACCGCCTCGGATGTGGCGACGATCGCGCGTCCGGCGCGACCTGAGATGCCGTGATGGTTGTCCTTCACCTCGTCCAGTCGCGCGATCAGCGATTCCGATGCTCCCTGTTTCGTGAGTTGATTGCGCATCGAGCGCCATTCGAGTTCGAAGCGCTCGCGTGCATCTTCCCGGTTGCGGACGTCTTCGAAGTACACGGAGGCAAACGGGCCGTCACTCGAACCGACCTTCTTCAGCCGCCCAGCATGCATGTCGGCTCCCTTCTGTAGTGGTCCTATGCCGCGTACCCGACAACTGGTGATTCGACACGACCGCTTTCAGTTCGCACGTTTGTTCGACTGCTGGTACTGTCTGTGAACGTGAGGGTGGTGCAGAGGGAAGCCTGCATCACCTTCACGCCAAGAACCCGGGACCTGCCGCCGACTGCCTTCGGTGGCAGGTCCCGATTCTGCTTAATCGGCGTCGTCAGTGCCCTTCGACCTGTCGGAACTCTTGCGCCAGTGAGTGAATCGTTCCTTGATGTCCGTCGCTACGTCGCCGACGCCGTTCCCGACGGCGCCCACGGCACCGCCCAATCCGCTACCGATGTCGCGCACCATCCGGACCAAGGGGTCTTCCGACTCGTCGAAGTTCTGCTTGTACGTCTTGGCTGCATTCTTGAACTCGTCGCTGATCTTCGCTCCGTCGTCATCGCCGCGGCGGGGGTAGTTTCCGCGCAGAATCGCGGCGTAGTCTCCGCTGTCCACCCACTTCTTGAGTTCGGCGGCGCGAAGCACCGAGAACGGGTGAGAGAGCAGTTCGATGTTGAGGAGCTTGAGTACACCGTCGCGGAGGTCGCCGCTGGCGTCGTACTCGGCGGCCTGGGCAAGAAACGCGTCGATGTCGATTTCACTGACTCGGGATCCGCCGGCCAATTTCATCTGCACGCGAATCGCTGTGTGTACGTCCTGGCCGCACAGTAGTCCTGCACGATCGCCGGACAGTTCGGACTTGCGTTGCCATTCCATCAGGGCGGCGATGATCGCGCGCAGTGCCCATCCACCGACCGGCAGCCATCCGATGGTTCCGGCCAGTCGCATCAAATGCATCAAGATGGTGCGATACACGGCATGGCCGGACAGTGCGTGGCCTAGTTCGTGGCCGATGATGAACCGTTGCTCCTCGTAGTTCATCACGTCCAGCAGACCAGTAGTGACCACCATGAACGGCTTGTCCATGCCGATGGTGAAGGCGTTGACCATCGGGGTCTGGAGTACGAACAGCTCTGGTGTCTCGTCGGCCTGCAGGATCTCGACGCAGTCACGGCGCAGATCGTTCAGGTCACTGAACTGGCGTTCGTCGACTCGCACTGACGTGGCGAGGTACATGAGGCGGTGCTGACGTTCTTGGAGCAGTCCGGACAGCGTCCGCAGAACAGTGTCGAACCCCCGAAGCGTCCGGAGCGTCACCAATGCGGCCCGATCGGCTGGGTGTTCCCACGCACGCGAGCTGATGTCCGGGAACTCGATTCGGGTGCGATCTGGTGCAGTGGTCATGGTGGCCCCTCACTTCGATGTGTGTCGACTCACCTCCAGGGTAACGACTAGTCGGTTTAGCGCGGATGTCCGGCAGCTCACTCGGTGGGCTGGGGGAGCGTGCAATCCGTGACTTTGGGGTTGACGCCGAAGTAGTTCAGCGGGCCGGCGATGACCGTGAGCGCGATGGTCCCGACGCCGGCGCAGTTGGTCGGCGAACTGCTGTAGTAGCCGCGTTGGCCGGCCGCGACGGCCCCGACTATCAGCCAGATCAGAACGATCAGAGTCACAATTCTCATCATGGCGGGCTCGATTCTTCAAATATTATGGTGCCCAGCGAAATACCCGGTCAGAGTGGGTATGAAACGCTCAGCCGACGGGTATCCCTGATGTATGCGGCTCGAGGCGGGCGTATCCGCCCGAGTGAACGCACTGAAGGAGCTTGTGATGATCATCCTCGGCGTAATCCTGCTGATTATCGGTTTCGTGGTGAACATTCCGATCCTCTGGACGATCGGTGTCGTCTTGTTGGTGATCGGAATCATCCTGTACGCGCTGGGCGCGGCCGGGCACGCTATCGGTGGTCGGAGGCATTACTACTGATCAGGGGGTCGGCCCGTCATGCGTATCCGTGCCAGTCGGGACGGTGCGCTCAACGGCACGTGCGATCAGTTCCCGCAGGCAGACCTGGCGAAGCGTCCGCTGTTGCCAGTCGCTGCCGCCGCCGGTCACGCATTTGTCGCGCAGTGCTGATTCCACGCTCGTGTACTCGCCTGTCTCGTCGAGGGAGTCACGGACATGGATCAGGAGTCGGTGCAACTGTTCCGTGGCCGAAATTCTTTGTGTGGTAACCGGATCGATCGACGCTCCCAGGACGCCCTCCTTCGCGGACACCCAGGTTGCGAGGCGGAGGTTCTCGAGGGAAGTGCGCGGAGCGACGACTCCTCGTTCGACGGCGCGCAGTGCAGTGGCGACCAGCGCGCGCACAAGTGCTGCAAGCAATACGGTGTCGTCGACCGTCGGCTGAACGTCGCAGACCCGGATCTCGACGGTCGGTAGGTGGCAGGAAGGCCGGATATCCCAGTAGGCCATCCGCTTGTCGAGCATCACGCCGCAATCCACCATCTTCGCGACCGCGGTGTCGAAGTCCCCGGCGGTCTCGAAGTACGGCGGCGGCCCGGCGACGGGCCACCGGGACCATTGGATCGCCCGCCAACTCGCGAAGTCGGTGTCGACTCCTTGGTGGATACGGGAGTTGGCGCTCAGTGCCAGCAGGGCAGGCAACCAGATGCGCACGTGATTGCAGACCTGCACGGCCTCTACTTGATCAGCGACGCCCACATGGATGTGGCAACCGCAGATACTTTGTTCGGCGGCGAGGGCGCCGAAGTGTTCGCCCATCTGGCGGTAGCGAGGGGAGTCGCTGATCTCGAAACGCGAAGGCCCCGAAAGCGGTGCGCCGACGGCCAACAGCCTGCAGCCGTTCAACTCGGCCGCTTTCGCCGCGAGCCGACGCATGTCGATCAAGTGGGTTCGGAGTTCGTCGATGTTCTGGCACACGGGAGAGTTGGTCTCGACTTGGCAGCGGGACAACTCGAGCTGAAGATCCAAACCGAGTGTCGACGCGGTTTCCGCAACCGCGGCATTGTCGGTGGACGGCAGCCAGGATGTCGGGTCGACGAGGATGAATTCTTCTTCGACGCCGACGGTCGGGGTCGTCGATTCGTAGCGGCCAGCGGTGGATCCGGTCGAGCAGGTGGCGCCCATGCTCGCGTCTACCCGGTCGGTCGAAGGCCGAAACCGACCCGAGGAAGCCCCGTTCTCGTCGGGAGAACGGGGCCTGTGGTCGGTCTTGCCAACATCTCGGAAGCGTCAACGAGCCCTTGCACACCGTATGAATCTGGGGACTGGCGTGCCTGGGAAAACGTACTGTGTCGGACTCGGTAAAACGAGACCCCAAGGCATGTCTCACCCCCGATTTCACCCTCATGCGAGGGTGCCTGCACGCCCTTCGTCGAGGCGCGGATCGTGACCTGGTGGCCTGCGGCGGTCCAGTCGCGGTTTATCCGTGGGGCCGCCTTTATCGGGCAGATTTCGAGAAATACGAACCCATCTAAACTAACGTCCAGCATTCGGATGTGAAGTTCTGGCGAAGTGTGGGGACTCGGTGAGTCAACAGACATTTGATCAGTTAATCGCGTGCACAGTATCCACTGAAGATATGAAATTTTTGAACTGGTATTGCGTTTCATCTGCGAAAATATCCAGTGGTCATGGGTGAAATTCAGAAGGTGGGAGAAAGTGCCTGGGATTGTGTTGCTAACGGTTCGTTATCGCCGCCGAATGCCCACCATGTATGTGGATGGCGCCTCTTGGAAGCGGGAAAACTGCGTGTCATCCGTGTCGCAACTTCCTCTGCCTCGTGGTCTTGGATTGAGAGTTTCACCAGGAGGATCTTTCGTAATCGACGCGTCCGGAAATTTTTCTCAAGATTTACCCACTTGCGAATTAGGGAATTTAATGGGTTGTGGAAAGTGGAAATATTGCGGGTGGGAGCTGTTATTTGCGGTGATTTGCTCATATCTTGCTGAGTGAGGTATTTGCAACCGAAGTGCCACGTGGTCGAGAAATAATGCTTTTCATGCTTTACATTGGAAATTGCAAGATGCACGTTTCATCCTCCAGTTTTAAACGAAAGGACGAACGCAATGGGTAGCTTGGAAGATTTCGACATCGCGGCACTTCTTCAGAAGGTCATCGCATTCTTCGACGGATTCTCGTCGGACGAGACCGAGCCCCCCACGGGCTAAGACTTGGCGAAGCCGCTGTGCATCCGGATGACACTGGAAGCACAGCGGCTTCTCTGTATCCGGACCTCATCTGTCAACCCAGTCGGAGACTGTCGCGAAATCTCAACCTTCTATCGTTCTAGCTGGTCGCATCCTTCTGGATCAGGAGCATCGCGTCGTCGACCGGATCGAAGTACAGAGCCGGATCGGCAACCAGGGCAGCGTCGTCACCGTGAGTTTGCATGGTGACGACCCAGGCGCGATCGTCGTGTTCCACGTAGTAGGCACCCGCAAGGACCCCGATGGAGCTGCCGCCCTTGAATCCGCCGTAGGTGAACCATTTCGCGGACTCGTCACCGAGCGCCGGATCTTCGGCCAGTATGTCTCGAACCGGTGCACCGCTCTCTGTCTTCGCCATCTCTTGCAACGAGACCAACGCGGCACGCAGGTCGGCGGGCGAGGCGAACCAGTCGATGTCGAAAGGCCATGCGGGGGTGGTGAATGCTGACGCCGGGATGTCCACCAGGCCGCCAGGTAGTGCCGCCAGTATTGCTCGACGCTCGTCCGGGGTTCCGTCGCGCCAGGCGATACGTTGTGCGCCATCGTTGCCCCAGCCGAGTTGGAACAGTGCGCGGGTCGGCTTCAGTGGAATGTTGAGCGAAGGATCCGCCATGCCCATCGGGGCGAACTCGGCCTCGACCTGCTCGCGCCCGACAGCAGCGATCAGCATGTCGGTGGCGGTGTTGTCGCTGATCGAGATCATCTTGCCGGCGGTCTCCCGGACCGTGACTTCGGTTCCCGACGGCAGGTCCTGCATTGTCCCGCCGGGCATCGACTTGAGGTCGTCGGTGATGGTGAGCTTCTGATCCCACGAGAGTGTCCCGTTCTGGACAGCCGTCGCGACCGCGCCGAGAACGTACAGCTTGATCGTTGACCCTGTGGGCTGTGGTGAGGTGTCGCCGACACCGAAGACTTCGGCGTTCTTTCCGCCGGTGACCTCGGTGACGGTCAAGTTCGTCGGCGCGGGAAGTGCTTTGACAGCTGCCTCGAGCTCTTGCCACGATGCGGCAGGCACATGATCGTCTTTGGTCGGTGTTATCGCCATTCCAAGGACCAACCCGTTGCCGTCGACGACGACGTTTATGTCGAACGCGCCGCCGGTGGTACTGGTGATGGAAACGGTGCCGTCGGTATCGCCTCCCTTGTAATTCACTGTTGTCCAGGGCTGTCCGGTTCGGATGGAGTCGAAGTCCGGAGGCGTCAGGACAACTGGTGCGGTGGGTCCGAAGTGCTCGGCGATTTCTTCCTGGGGCAATGGCGCGCTCGTGTTGAACGCGCTGAGAAGCCAGCTGATCTGCTTGCCGACGGGGCTGTCGGGGATCGTGACTGTCGTGGGTGTCTCGGTGGCGGAGACCTTTGTGCTGTTGTCCGAGGTCTGTGCAGAATCCGGCCCGGAAGTACATGCGGCGAGGGCGAATACCGCTGCGGAGGCAAGTGCCACCAGCGTGAGCGGGCGACTCTTCCTGCGTGTGTGTTCGAGTTTCATGGACTCATTTCATCAGCGTTCTCTTCGGCGCGCGTCCGTCTGAGGTGTAGACGTACTCAGCCTGAAGTACTGAATCGGTTCATCCTCGAGTACCGTCAACTACTTGTCGTGGTGACACGCATAGTGAAGCTGGACAAAACGGAGAAATGCTGCACCCGAGTGACTTTCGTGAGTACTGCCAGAGTTAGTTCTTGGTCGCGGCCAGGAAAGAAGGCTGCGTCGACAGTGCGGCGATCTCTTCGGGGAGATCAGGAATCCGGCGATCGTACAGATCTGCCAACTCCACCGAGCTGAAGCGTCGGACGGTCCAATTGTGTTCAGTGAGCCACCGGCCGGGATCGGATCGTTTGTCGCTGTAGAACAGTTGCGAAATGTCCAGGTCTCCGAACGGGTTCTCGGCAAAGTACTTGGATCTGATGGTCGCCAGCTTCCTCGGGTCCGTGCCGGCCGGAAAGTCGTTCACTGCCAACCGACTACCAGTGGCCGAGAGTTCGTCGATCCGCTCGAACAGGGCGTCGTGGGCCGGGCCGGGGAGATAAGCGAGCAGGCCTTCTGCGGACCATGCAGTAGGTTCCTTCGGATCGAAACCGGCCTCCGCGAGCGCAGCCGGCCAGTCGTTGCGCAGATCCGTAGGCACAGTGCGTCGATCAGTTTTCGGCTGGGCGTCGCGCGCCGCGAGCACTTCGGCTTTGAACTCCAATACCTTTGGTTGATCTACTTCGAACACTGTGGATTCTGAGTTCCAATCCAGCCGGTACGCACGCGAATCCAACCCCGCCGCAACGATTACCGCCTGCTTTACTCCGGATTCGGTTGACGACAAGAAGAATTCGTCGAAGAACCTGGTTCGCAATCCCATGAAACCGCCGAAGGGTGTGTCGTCGAGGAGTGCCGGATCTTTCAGAAGAGCTGTGAAATGCGGCTCCGCTGCAGCTTCTACGAACCACGATGCGAACTTGTCTTCGATGATCGCGTCCGAGCGGGCGCTTTCCAATGCGCGGAAGGTCGCCACTGCAAGCGCGGTGAGTCCGACGCTACTGACGATGTCCCACGTATCTCCATCGCTCCGCATTTTCTGGGTGTCCTTCCGCTCTGGACGACTAAGCCGAACCCTCTCGACTTTACGCCCGAGCGACCCCTTGCCGCCTGGAACGGAACGGTCGGAACTGGGGCGCGAACAACAACGAGCCGGCATCGGAACATTTTGTAGTGCAAGGCGTTCGGTTTGAAGTCAGCCCTGCCAGGAATCTGCCAGGGTTGTGCAAGTGGACGGCCAGGATGCAGGACTTCACTGGTGTGTGCCCCGTTCGGGACAGCCAGAGAGAGTCTGGAGAAATCTTCGGAGAAGGGATCGATCATGACACGACTATCCGCACCGGAACAACGTAGGAAGTACTTCTGGACCAAGCTCGCGGTGACGGGTGCGGTATTGACCGTACCCATTGCCGTGCTCGCCGCACCGGCCTCGGCAGATGCTGTGAATCATGATGTAACACAGGCCGATAACAGTTGGTATGGAGATCAGGGGGGCGATCACTCGCACGATTGGGACCGTGGTGGAAACGGCGGCTGGAACCAGGGTGGTAACTGGAATCAGGGCAACGATTGGGGCAATCAGAACCAATGGCAAGGCGGGCAAGATCAGGCACCCGCGCCGACAGTGAACCCCTTCGCCGGACTGTTCGGATCCAGCTGATCCCCCGGCTACACGACGAATTTCGGGTCGAGAGAGATTGTAAGCCCATGTTGCAGGAAGGCTCGCTCGAGATGTTGGCCGCCGCGGCACGGAGCGGTAGCCATGAAGCCATGACCGATTTGTACGCAGTGTTTCGCCCGATGGTTGTGCTGCGGTGCCGCGCCGAGCTTGATCGGGCCGTCTCCGACTCCGCCGCGGATGCTGCATGCATCTCTGTTCTCACGGCAGTTTGTGACGGATCGGCGGCGAATCAGCCCTTCCTGCGCCTGCTGTACGTGAGTACAAGCGTCGCGATTGCTCGGGCGGCATCCGACCGGTTCAGCAGTGGGCCGCTCCCGCCTCCAACAGCGCTCCCGGTTGTCGAACGCGATGTCCTGGTGTTGCGGTTGATCGTCGGCCTCGACAGTGAGGCGACGGCAACATCGCTCGCCCGTACGACCGACCAGGTGTCACTCGACCTGCATCGTGCGCTGCAGCGCCTGCGAAAGTTGAGTTCTCCGAATGCAATCAGGGAGACGTTGGTATCTACCTGAGGACGTTCGGAATGCGCAGGTTCAGGCGGGAACGGATCCCTGCCTTACTGGCCGGCGATGTATTCGATCGACGGTCCGGCGGTCCAACCACCGTCGACGGCGATCTCGGAACCTGTTGTGTACGAGGCATCGTCGGAAAGTAGGTAGGTGACCGCACCGACCAACTCCTCCGGGCGACCGACACGGCGATACGGATTGTTGGGGAATGCGCCCTCTTCGAGGCTGATGCCCGTCGGCGCAGTCATGGGGGTGAGGACCATGCCGGGGTGTACGGAGTTGACCCGAATCTTGTCGCGACCGAGTTCGACGGCGGCGATCTTGCTCAGCCCACGCACGCCCCACTTGGCTGCGCCGTAACCACTGGTCAGAGCCATGCCCATCAGGCCGGCGGCCGAGGAGATGTTCACGATGGATCCGCCACCTGCTGCCTTCATGAACGGCACCACCGTGTGGATACCGGTGTGTACGGACACCAGGTTGATCTGGATGATGCGTTGGAACGTCTCGAGCGGTTCTTCGGCGACCGTCTGGCCGGAAGCCGAGATTCCGGCATTGTTGACCAAACCGTTGATCGCGCCGAATTCGGATACCGCGTACTCGGCGGCGGACTTCCAAGACGCCGGATCGGTGACGTCGAGGTGAACGTAACGTGCTGCGTCGCCGAGAGATTCGGCCACTGCTCGGCCGTCGTCGTCGAGTAGGTCGCCGATGACGACGCGGCCGTTGCCCGCGACGATGCCGCGCGCAAACGCTTCGCCCAGGCCGCGTGCGCCGCCAGTGACGAGAACGATTTTTCCGGAGAGATCCTGAGTCATGATTGTTCCTAACCTGTTGGTGTTGCGAGATATGGCTTCGAGAACGCGCCGAGCGCGCGGGTGATGGCCTTGGGTGCGGGGGTCCGGAGGTCTGCCATCTCGCGCAGTGCGGCCACTACCGCCAGTGTTGCCTGGCCCGAAGCCGCTGTCGTGTCGAGCGAGCCTTCTGGCCGATCGATCAGACGTGCAACTTCTGGGCGGATCAGTTCCATCGTCTCGAAAGTTGCTGATTCCCACACTCTCCGGAGCGCCGCGTCGCCGAAGATGATGGGCATCAGTGACCGAGTCATCGGCTCGAAGGACTCGCCGACCGATGCGATAAAGGCCGTCTTCACTGCCGCTGAGAGTCCGAATTCGCGGGATTGCGCGCTGAGGGCGGTGGCAAGACTGCGGTTTCCCTCGTCGAGCATCGGCCAGATGCTCTCTTCCTTGGTGGCAAAGCAGCGATAGAAGGTGCGCTCGGAGATTTCTGCCCGTTCGGCGAGCTCCGCGATGGTCGTCGAAGTGTCGCCGCGTTCGACGAAAGCGGCAGCGCAACTCTGCGAGACGCGGAGAAGTAGTGCAGTGCGGCGGGCTGTTGCCATATCCGCACTGTACCAAAAGTGGCAGAAACTGCCACAAGCTGTGCCGGTCGGTCAGCCGGTGCTGCCTTCGATGCCGGATACCTCCTGCTCAACGGCGCTCTTGATATTCAGCAGCGTCTTGCGGATGTTGCCGCGCTGAAAGTCGGCGAACGTCTTTCCGCCGGTGGCAACCTTGTCGAATATGTCGGCCGCAAAATCCGGCCAGCCCCGTCTGTCGTCGATCCACGTTTCGGTAACTCGGGTTCCACCGGGGACGGGCTGAAATCGGTACCGCCAGGTTGCAATAGCGGCAGAGATTCGTGGCGTGGCAAGGCCGATCTTGTGAACACGGAATTCGAACAGTTTCCCGGTGTCGGCAGCGGTGACGGTGCATCTTGTGGTCCACTGCGCGCGCCCACGTTTGTTGTGCCCGTCGAACTCCATACCCAGGAAAGCGCTTTCGCGGTCTCCCCGCAAGGTAGCTCCCAGGTTTTCGGGACTCCAGTCGCCCATGCGAGTGGGATCGCTGATGAGCTCGTAGAGAGAAAGCGCGTCGACATTGACGACGACGTTGTCGGAGACGGTGAGTTCGCGAGCCATTTCGGTTTCAGTTTCTTTCTGTCGAACGTGGATGGAATCGGTGCTGATTATTACCCGTGCGGTTTCAGTTGGATCTTGACCGCGCCTTCCTGCTTTTTCTGAAAGATCTCGTAGGCGTGTGGCGCCTGATCGAGCGGCAGCTGATGAGTGGAAAAGGTGTCGACGCCGAGTGGGTCGTCATCAGTGAGCAAAGGCATGATGTCGTCTACCCACTTCTTGACGTTCGCCTGACCCATCCTGAGCTGAATCTGCTTGTCGAACATAGTCATCAGCGGCAGTGGATCAACCATGCCGCCGTATACACCGATCAGAGAAATCGTCCCCCCGCGCCGAACGATGTCGATGGCCGAATAGACCGCACCGAGTCGATCGATTCCTGCGTTACGCATCGCAGGCGCGGCAAGAGCATCGGGAAGGAGTCCGACGAACTGCTGCGCGAGCTTTCCGATCGGAGACCCGTGAGCTTCCATTCCGACAGCATCGATCACCGAATCGGTTCCACGGCCGTTCGTCGCATCTCGGACTGCGTCACCGATCTTGCTGCCGTAGTCGTCGAGATTGAGGGTTTCGATCCCGCGTTCGGCAAGGCGTGCAAGGCGTTCGGGTACACGGTCCACGCCGATTACTCGAAATCCCTTGTGGTGAGCGATGCGGGCCGCCATGTCACCGATCGGTCCGAGACCGAGGATGGTCACGGACCCACCCGGCGGGATGTCGGCGTATTCAACCGACTGCCAGGCTGTGGGAAGCACGTCGGAGAGGTAGACGAATCGCGAATCCGCGGGACCTTCGGGAACTTTGATGTGTGTGAAATGTGCTTGCGGTACTCGAAGGTACTCGGCCTGCCCGCCTGGCACCGAGCCGTACAGCTCGGAGAAGCCGAACAACGCTGCGCCCGTTCCCTGATCGCGGACCTGAGTCGTCTCGCACTGTGTGTAGAGGCTCGAATCACACATGAAACAGTTGCCACACGAGATCTGGAACGGGATCACGACGCGGTCGCCTATCTCGAGATTCGTGACTTCCGAGCCGACTTCTTCGACGATGCCCATCGGTTCATGACCGAGAATGTCGCCGGCATTCATGAACGCACCCAGAGTCTCGTACAGGTGCAGATCGGATCCGCAGATATTCGTCGTGGTGACCTTGATGATCGCGTCACTGGGTTCGACGATCTTCGGGTCCGGAACCGTATCGACGCTTACTTTTCGTTTGCCTTGCCAAGTCACTGCGCGCACTGGGATCGACCTCTCATCGCGGAAATGCTGTTCGCAGTCACCTGCCCGAAAGCGCTGAAATGCAAACAAAACCGGTGAGGGTTGCGGGAAGTGCTGAGAGCGTTAGATTGAGAGGGAGGCGGGCCGAGGCTCCTGAAAGGCCGCACGCCGTATGACTGACAGGACCAAATGACGGGGATGACCGCATGACCGAGAAAGACAACAACGACCAGTCGCCCAAGGGTGGGCACCCAGGGCCCGTGGACAAGGGCGGCGACGGCGGAATGGCAACTCGAGAACAGGCGCCTGAACTGGTCGAGGAGACCTCCGAGAAGAAGTCTGACGACAAGTAGTTTCCTTTTACTCCGCGTTGGGTAACAACGGGGATAGGCCGCATCGGACCGTCCCGGAATCAATGCGGGCGAGGTTCCTCGAGGTTGAGCAGCCAGCCACGGGAACCGCCTTAAGCATCTCCCAGTTCGTGGTTCAGCCGGGTGAGAAGTTCAACCCTGTAACAGCAAGTGATCGAACCGGGTCCGCAGAAGTGTCGGGACCCGGAAATCGTCCAGCGTGCGAACTATCAACTGCTCGGCAACATCCCTGAGTTTCACGTTGGTCTCCTGCGAACGCCACACGAGGATGTCGAAAGCTCGATCGGCAGAGATTCCGTAGATCACCATGAGCATGCCTTTGGCTTGCTCGATCACCCCGCGAGAAGCAGTGATTTCGTTGACCAGCACGTCGACAGATGCTTTCACCGTGCTGTCCAGGGTTTCGGTGACGTCGATGTAGAAGCCTGAGCTGCCGACCACAGCACCCGACTCGTCCACGACGCTGTCGCCGACGACGATTACCGAGTGAGTGTCCCCTGCGGTGTCGATGATGCGGTGGCGGCTGCTGAACGGGCCGCCTGAAGTGCGGATGGCGTGCAGTGTCTGGGCAACGTGTCTTCGGTCGTCGGGATGCTTGTGGGCGAGCATCAATTCCGTCGTCGGAGCTACTTGGTCGGGTTCGTATCCGTGAATCCGTGCGACTTCGTCCGACCACTCCCACCGGTCGCCGTTGCGGTGATAAAGAAAGCCGCCCACCCGGTGTGGAGCCCCCGATCCCGACGTTCGCCCCAACCCGTCCTCGTTCACCACACACGCCCCCTCGTTCTCGACCTCGTCCCAACCGGCGTACTCGCCAGTTAGTTATATCGGACAAATCCGGCGGAGGTGGTGTCGGTCCCATATTTCGGAGCACCGTCTGGATCGCTACCGCATGGGTCGGGGAAACCGGCGCTCAGAGAACGTGGCGACGGTCCCACTTCAGTCGCGGCTGAAGCAGTGTTGCCGCTGTGTCCATTCGGTGATCGCCGCCGCGATGGCCGCAGGCTGATCCTCGGGGGCGAGATGTCCTGCGGGACCGCACTGTTTCACCTCGAGGTTTGCGATATTCGATCGGCTCCACGCGACTTCGTCAGGTCCGATCATGAGAAGTTCGGCGGGGCCGCTGAAGGTGAGAAGGAGTTTGGGTACCTCGCTGCTTTCTGCGAGCCAATCGCTGTACGCCGCCACTCGTGCATTCACGTCGCCGGGACTTCCTTCGACGGGGAAGGACCGTGGCCACTCGAGAAGGGGCCGGCGACTCTCCGGCGAGGGGTAAGGGGCGCGATAGGTTTCAGCATCGGTCTCGGACAGCTCTCCGAGAACTGTTCTGTGAAGCGCAATTTCGAGGAAGAAGTTTTCGTCGAGTACCTTGGTCTCGCCGATACCGGGAGCTCTCAGGGCCTCGACCCGCGCTCGTGCGTCTCCCGGGAAGTGCTCGTCCCAGGTCATCGGACGGAGGATCGTTTCGAAGAAGGCAACACCTCGAACGCGTTCGGGATGGCGGGCAGCCCAGTCCAGTGCAAGTGCCCCGCCCCAGTCGTGTCCGACGAGTACGACGTCGTCGAGCTCCATCTGGTCGAACCATGCGTCGAGGTAACGGGCGGTGTCGAGAAAACCGTAGTCGATTGGCGGTTTGCCCGACGCGCCCATTCCGATGAGGTCAGGGGCAAGCGCTTGGCCGAGATTTCCTATCTGCGGGAGGATGTTTCGCCACAGGTAGGAGGATGTGGGGTTCCCGTGGATAAGTACGAAGGGTATTCCGTCTCCGCACGAGCGGTAGGCCACAGTCGAGTCGAGCACGGGAATTGTGGGCATTGCGACTCCTCAAATAGTTTCCATGTACCCTAATTTAGATAGTAGCCATGTATTCTATTTGAATGCAAGATCGAGAAATATGGACGACGGGGTCGCTGGTGTGGCACCTTGGCTTGCGCTGGCGGGCGGGGGTTGACCGAGCGATCGCGCACCTCGGGTTGACCCACGCCCAGTATTCGGTGCTCGCGTCTCTCCATGGTCTGGTGAGTGCGGGGGAGAGGCCTAGTCAGCGAGAACTCGCCGCGCACACGGGGTTGCAGCGAATTTACATATCCAAGCTCGTGCGAGCGTTGGAGAAGAGCGGGTTTGTTGTCAGCGAACGAGACAGTCGCGATGCGCGAGCCGTTTGCCTCGATCTCAGTGACGAGGGGAAACGAGTCATAGAACTCGCTAAAGACATTGTCCGCCAATTGGATGCAAAGAATACGGAAGTGCTGACGAAAACCGGTGGGCGGGAACTGGCCGAGCTCCACCGCGCCCTCGGTGCGTTACTCGACGCCACCGAAGCCGGCGATGAATGAAGTCCGACCTACTTACTTGGCGCTACGTTCGGCGGCGACGGCAGCAGGTTCGGGTGAGCCGGCCGGCTGGGGCCTGAGGCTGTCGGCACCGATGTTGTAGACGTCACTCGTCGTGGTGAGGGAGTTGGACGTGGTGGACGAGGGAAGCCCGGCGCGCCAGTTGACGATTGGATTCAGAACGCCGAACGGGCCACATCCGGAAGCTGTCGGGACGGCGAAGGGCTGTCCGGTGTGTCCGGTGTTTCGAACGACGGCAGTATCCGGGAAACCTGGAACCTCTTCGAGGACGCCGTATTCGGTCACATCCAAGTTGAGTTGAACGGGGTTGCTGTCCGAGCCCAGGTAGCATTTGCCGCCGAGGAGAGGGTTCGCGATCTTCAATTTGACGGGTAGCTTCACGCCAAGCTGAAATGCATCCACGGTGGGGAGTGCAGACGTCGACTCGACGGTGGCCGAGGCCTTGTTCAGTCCGAAGAGATTGTTGAATGGTAGGTCGATTCCGAGTGCGCCCCCGGGGATGTCGATAGGTTCGGCGTAGATCCCCCGACTGTTGTCGTTCGGTGGGATGAAGACTTGGTCGAATCCGAATTCAGCCTCTGGATTCTCCCGGTATGCAACTCCGCCTGCGATGCGCATCGCCCCGGCGGGAATGCCGACGGAAAGCTTGTCGATCTTCATGTTTCCGCCGGTAACCGTGACGTCCATACAGGTGCTGGTCTCGGGATTGTCGATCGGACATGAATCCCAACCTCCGAAGGGGATCTCCGCTGCCGGGGCGGCTCCTGCAATACCTGCTGACAAGCTTCCCACCGCTGTGACGGTGGCGAACACAGTTGCGGTGGCGAGTGCGCCGAAAAGCCCACGCGACGTCGAACGTCGGGACATGTATTTCTCCTTTGGTTACAACCGACCGGTCGGGATTGTGATGATGAGTGACGGTAGTCACGTGTGACTTGGATGTACAGACAATTTGAAACAATTCCGACAAAAGTATTACTGCGATCGGCTTCGCTACTACTTGTGGCTGTGAGGATTGAAATTTGTTGCAGTGCTCTGTGTCTCGTCATTCACCCACGAATCTCTGTGAGGTGCTACGACCCGAAAAGGCGTTCGTCGACGGGAATGTCGGACTCCTGTCGAAATCGAGGGGGCAATGTTTTGTCGGAGTCGCCAATGAGGGAAGTCAGGGCGAGTAACTTTGTCGAACAGCGGCTGATCGGTACTCCGGGCAGCTGCCCGAGAGAACGGATCGCCATGACGCTGATGCTGCCGCTCGACTCGATGTTCCTGCTGATGGAGTCACGAGAGCATCCCATGCACGTCGGTGGACTGTCGCTTTTCGTTCCGCCGGAAGGAGACGACGGCGAATTCGCCAGGTCGCTCTACCGTTCGCTCACCGACGTCGACTCGATTCGCCCCCTCTTCCGCCGCAAGCCGGTGCAGTTCTTGTCGAACTTCGCGCCGGTGCGTTGGACGGAGGACACGGATGTCGATCTCGAGTATCACGTCCGGTTGCTCGCGCTGCCCAAGCCGGGACGAGTCCGCGAATTGCTCGAGCTGACCTCCATGCTCCACGGCACGCTGCTCGATCGGCATCGGCCGCTGTGGGAGGCGTATGTGATCGAAGGTCTCGCCGACGGCCGAGTTGCCGTGTACATGAAGACGCACCATGCACTCATGGATGGTGTGTCTGCTGTTCAGGCGTGGTACCGCAGCCTCTCGTCGGACCCGCTCGATCGAGAATCGATGCCTCCGTGGGCGCAGCGACCTTCTTCGGGGCGGGTTCGAGCCAGTCGCGGGCTGGACCTGCAGAGGCGGGTGGGCTCCGTGATCGAGACCGTGCAAGATGTGGTCGGGGTGGGCCCTGCGATTGTGAACGCCGCTGCCTCGGCGGTGAAGGACCACGTCGCACCGTTACCGTTTGCTGCTCCGAAATCGATCTTCAACGTCCCGATCACCGGCGCGAGGCGTGTCGCCGCGCAGTCGTGGCCGATCGAGCGCCTGCGCAAGGTCAGTTGCGTCGCAGACGTGACGCTCAACGATGCGGTGTTGGCTATGTGCGCGGGCGCGCTGCGGCGTTACCTGATCGAACTGGACGAGTTGCCGGACAAACCGTTGATCGCGATGGTGCCGGTATCACTTCGTAAAGGCGATGAGGGTGAGGCTTCCGGCAATGCTGTTGGTGCGGTGTTGTGTGATCTGGCAACCGAATTGGCGGATCCGGCGGCCAGACTTCAGAGAGTTCACGACTCGATGAGTAGCGCCAAGTCCCTGATGTCGGGCCTGACGCCCCTGCAGATCACGGCGCTCAGTGCATTGAATGTTGCCGGCCTCGGGTTGCCGCTAATCCCTGGTTCATCCCGACTGATCACCGGGCGCCCAGTCTTCAATCTGGTGATTTCCAACGTCCCCGGCCCGACGACGACGCGATACTGGAATGGCGCGAAGCTCGAGAGCTGCTATCCGGCATCGATTCCGTTGGACGGGCAGGCAATGAACATCACTGTCATCGGCTACGCGGACACCATGCAGTTCGGTCTCGTCGGTTGCCGCCGCAATGTCCCGCACCTGCAGCGGCTTCTCGGTCACCTCGAGGAATCACTGAGTGAACTAGAAGCCGCAGCAGGCTGATCAATTCGATTCGGGCATTCAGACGTCACGTCCGTTGACGACCAACTGGTGGACGTCCAGTTCTTTGTCGTCGAGGCCGAAGCTGATGATGCGTTCGGGGTGGATACGGATGATCGGTGCGTCGAGACCATGCGCACCAGCACCCGTAACATCCAAAGCCTCTGCCCGTCCACGGATTTCGACACACCTGACCCGCCATGGATCTACAGATGCGATGTCGTCCACGACAAACGCGACCCGCCCGTTCTCCGCGACATTGTGAAACTTACGGCTGCCCGTCATGTTGTAACCGCTGATGTCGATCGTGGCTGTATCCGGGTTGTAGTGGAATCCGACCGGACTGACTTGCAGCGTTCCATTCCGTTGAACCGTCGCGAGGCGTCCGAGAGTCTGTGTGGCCAGGTAGTCGAGTTCGATTCGGGTGAATGTCATGAAATCACGCTAGAACCTGAACTGCTGTAGAGGTCAAGATCTCCGAACGTGCAACTCATTCCGTCTCGTCAAGGCTCTCTTCTGCTTCGTCGACCCGGCGCTCGGCCTCGCGAAGCTCATCCTCGGACTCTCGAACCGCGACACCGGCAGCCTTCTCTGTGTTCTTGGCGAACTGTCGTTCCTGTTCTGCGTGTTCGAGATCGGCGCGGAGTTCTTCGATGCGGCGGTCGAGGTCGGACAGCTTTGACCTGGCATCCTCGAACTGGGCGGTCTCGGCCTTGACCCGTCGTCGGATTTTCTCGAGGTCTGCCCTGGCTTCCTTCAATTCTGCTTTCGCCTTGGCTTGTTCGGCCTTGCGATCCGGAGCAGTGGATTTGGCCGGAGCGCTGTCTTCGGTGTGGATCGCAGGGGCATCTTGTACGGAATCCTCCTCCACTACAGCAAGTCCCGCCGGCCCGAAACCGCTGTAACTGGCAGCGGTCACAACTCGTCCGAGTCGGACCTGCGCGGCAGTCTCCTCGTCGGACAGGGCGGCATTGAGGGTCTGCGCGACATCACGTAACGCATCCTCACCGGCATTCTTTCCACGCGAAGCCGCGATCTCACCGGATTTGTGGGCGAGACTTCGCACCACCTGCTGCCTCTGTGTCGTCAGCCGTCGCAAGTCCTGACCTGAGAGATGGCGTTGGGCGTCGCGTAGCGATTCGCCAAGCGCGAGAAGTGCATCCAGATCTTCGGATAGATTGCGCGAAATGAGATTGACCAACCATCCCACGGTGGTTGGCTTCCGAAGTTTTCCGATCTCCGCGGCCAGTGTGCGGTCGTTGTCCTCCCGGGCAGCCTTCACATGCTTTGTACGCGCCTCGACGAACTCGCCGGGGTCGAGGCCGTAGAGTTCGTCGGCGACATCATCGAGGGTCACACGTCCATACTGTCATTCGGCGAGTGGTTCGAAGACTGTCTTCCAGTCGTTTTTGATGCTCACCACTGTCCACCCCTTTGCGCGCGAGGCGTCGAGTGCGTGCTCGGCTCCGTCCACGTAGTCGAACTCGCGTTCCGGATCGTCATGGAGCACCAGAAGACGAAGTGCCGGAATGTTCGGGTGTTCGGCGAACTGCAACATCGGTAGGTCACCGTTGCTGTTTCCGGCCGCGATGACAGGTCGTCGACCGATTCGGTTCCATATCTGTACGGGCTTGGCCGGCCCGTCGTCGACGACATCGGTTTGGGGCTGACGAAGGATCGTGCCGCTGTGGCCGTCGTCCTTCCACGTCAATGCCACGCCGCTGCCGATGACGCGATCTCGGGGGATGCCGTAGACCTCCTGACTGATCGGCCGCATGAAATCACGTCCGCCGCCAGAGACTATGTAGTTGGAGAAGCCTTTGGCCGCAAGGTAATCGAGCAACTCCACCATGGGCGAATAGCTGCAGTGCAAATATTTGCGATCGAGAGTGGGATGCGAAGCAGTGCGCAGGTAGGTATCGGCGTGGGTTTCGAATTCGTCGACTGTGACTTCGGCGAATGCCGCTAGGACACCGGCCGCGAGCACCTTCAGTGCGCTGTCGTCGCCGCGATAGTGCTTCGAGATCACATCGTTCAACCAGACGTAGTCCTGTTCGAACGCCGCCTGCCACGGTTGACGGTTGCGAAGAGTCGGATCCTGGTTGGTCATCTCGACGAGGCGGCGCAAGATGAAGTCGAGTTGGATCGGCATCGGCTTCTCACACCACAGGGTTCCGTCGTTGTCGAAGACTGCGATCCGGTCTTCCGGTGCGATTTCGTCCGGACTTCCCTCAGTCGTCGCGCGTTCGACGAATTGCTTGATGGCCTGTTTCGGCGTGCCGTCCTGCCAGCTCGGAAGCGGGTCAGGGTTATCGGAGGTGGAGGCTTCAACGAATTGACTGCTCATGTGGTCCCTGGCTTCCAGTGAGGCGATGACAGGCCCGGCACATTCATACTCGGACCTCCTGCCGAAGATGGCATCGCCCATTTCGGGCGACAGCGCTTCGGTGAGCACAATCGGGGTATGCGATTGACCATGCAGCCGTAGAGGCTGGCATTCAGATCACCTACAAGGAGCCAGGTCATGGCCAACGCATTCAAAGGCGTCGTCAACCTCGATATTCGCGATTCGATTCCCGACTGGAGCCCGTACGAGCAGCCGAAGGCTGCCGCCGGCACGCCGAACATTCTCTACATCGTTCTCGACGACGTCGGATTCGGCGCCTTGGGTTGCTACGGGGGACCGATCGAGACGCCGAACATCGACCGCATCGCGGGCAACGGATTGCGGTACGGGCAGTGGCACACCACAGCGCTGTGCTCACCGACGCGATCGTGTCTGCTCACCGGCCGGAACCACACGACCAACGGAATGGCTTGCATCAGTGAGTGCGCGGTCGGGTTTCCCGGCGGGAACGGTCACATCCCTCCCGAATGTGCCACGCTCGCCGAGGTTCTGGTCGAGCAGGGGTTCAGTACAGCGATGGTCGGCAAATGGCACCTGTGCGCCGAAGACGAGATGAATCTTGCTTCCACGAAACGGAATTGGCCGGTCGGTCGCGGATTCGAGCGGTTCTACGGCTTTCTCGGTGCCGAGACCAATCAGTGGTATCCCGACCTCGTCCACGACAACCACCCCGTCGAACAGCCGTCGACGCCGGAAGAGGGGTATCACTTCAGCGTCGACATCACCGACAGAGCGCTCGAATACATCGGCGACGTGAAGTCGATAGCTCCGGACCGGCCTGTATTTCTCTACTACGCACCCGGGTGCGCACACGCTCCACATCACGCGCCCCGCGAATGGGCCGATCGCTACGCGGGCAGGTTCGACGCAGGGTACGAAGCCATGCGGGATGAGATTCTGGCGAGGCAGAAGGACATGGGACTTGTCCCGAACGACACGACTCTGCCCTCACTCAACCCGATAGGCACTCCTGACACCCGCACCGGACCTGGCGGCGAACCGTTCCCGCCGCTGGATTTCACCCGCCCCTGGGACACCCTGTCCGCTGACGAGCAACGACTGTTCTCACGGATGGCGGAGGTGTACGCGGGCTTCCTCTCGCACTGCGACGATCAGATCGGACGCCTGCTCGAATACCTCGAAGAAATCGAGCAGCTGGACAACACGATCATCGTGGTGGTTTCCGACAACGGTGCCAGCGGTGAGGGCGGACCCGACGGTTCAGTCAACGAGAACAAAATCGCGAACGGGGTACCCGACGACCTCGCCGAGAACCTGGCAAAGCTGGACGAGTTGGGCAGCACCGAGACGTACAACCACTATCCCAACGGGTGGGCGATGGCGTTCAACACGCCCTTCAAGATGTGGAAGCGGTACTCGTTCAACGGCGGAACCTGCGACCCCTGCATCATCTCGTGGCCGGAGGGCATCGACGCCCGAGGCGAGATTCGAGATCAGTACCACCATGCCATCGACGTCGTCCCGACCCTGCTCGACTGCGTCGGTGTCGACTTGCCCGACACGGTGAAGGGATACACCCAGCACCCGATCCAAGGCGTGAGCATGCGGTACAGCTTCGACGCAGGCAACATCCCCACCGCCAAGCACACCCAGTTCTATTCGATGCTCGGAGGACGAGGGATTTGGCATGACGGGTGGAAGGCCGTCACCACGCACCCGACTCTGAGCGGGTGGGGTCATTTCTCCGAAGACACCTGGGAGCTCTACCACACGGAGGTGGACCGAGCCGAGCTCCGGAACCTTTCCGGCGAAGAACCCGGCAGGCTCGCCGAGCTCGTGGGGTTGTGGTTCCACGAGGCCGGCGCCAATCAAGCTCTGCCACTGGATGATCGGTCAGGTGTCGAACTCCTCACCACACCTCGCCCCCAGCTGGCTCCGCCGCGCAACCGGTACGTCTACCGTCCAGGGGGAGCCGAGGTACCGGAAGCCGTCGCTGTCAACCTTCGTAATCGTTCATACTCGATCGGGGCAGTTGTCGACTTGGCCGAACCGGGTGCGGCCGGCGTGCTCTTCTCTCATGGTGGCAGGTTCGGTGGTCATTCGCTGTACGTCAAGGACAACCGACTGCATTATGTGTACAACTTCCTCGGCAGTGAACAGCAGAAGATCGATGCCACCGAAGACCTTCCCATCGGCGAAAATGTAATCTTGGCAGCAACTTTCGACAAGGAAGGTGAGGATCCGCCGGGCACTGCGCACGGGGTGCTCGGCCTCTACTACGGCGATCGTAAAGTCGGTGAGGGCAGAATCCGCACTCAGGCAGGCAAGTTCAGCATCGGCGGCGGCGAAGGGCTCAATGCTGGCCGTGACAGCGGGGAGCCTGTGACCGACGACTACCCGGGTACCACACCATGGGCGTTTACCGGTGGAACGCTCAGCCGGGTGGCGATCGACGTCAGTGGGGAACCGTACGTCGACCTCGAACGCGAAGCAGTGGCGATGCTCTCGCGTGAATGACAGATCTGCGTGCGTCTAATCCGAGCTGGGTGGAAGGTATCTCACGGTGGGTACTCCGCCGGGACCGTCCAGGCGGACTTCGGCATCGACCTGGTAGACCTCGGCTATCAGGTCGGCGGTGAGGACCTCGGTCGGGCTTCCGTGGGCAACGATGGAGCCACGGTTCAGCATCACTATCGAATCGCAGAACATGGCGGCCAGATTCAGATCGTGCAATGCCATGATCGTGGTGGTGGGCAGGCGACGCACGAGCGCGAGCAATTCGAGTTGATGGTTGATGTCCAGGTGATTGGTCGGTTCGTCGAGCAGCAACTCGTGAGGTTCCTGAGCGAGGGCGCGCGCGATCTGCACGCGTTGGCGCTCCCCGCCGGACAGGGTGTGCCACGACCGGTCGAGCATCCCGGAGAGGTTGGTGTGTTCGATCGCCGCGCGGACGGCGTCGCGGTCGGAACCTGAATGCCCGCCCCACAATCCGCGGTGCGGGGTGCGTCCCAATTCGACGACCTCGGCTACCGTCAGGTCGATCTCCGTGTTGCTGTGCTGATCGACGGTGGCAATCCGACGCGCGACATCTCGGCGTTTCCAATCAGGCAACGGAGTTCGGTCCAGAGTCACCTCCCCGATTGTCGGACGGTTCTGCCCGGCAAGCAGTTTCAGCAGTGTCGATTTTCCCGAACCGTTGGGGCCGAGAAGCCCCACCGTACTTCCGACGGTGGGGGACACGTCGAGGGCGTCGACTATGAGCGCCCCGCCGACCCGCCAGCTGACGCCGGCCGCTTCGAGTGTCATGGCCTGGCCTTTCGTCTCCAGAGGATGACGGCAAACGCAGGCACGCCGACCAACGCGGTTACCACACCAGCCGGGAGTTCCTGCGGCGCAATGGCTGTACGTGCCACAGCGTCGACCCAGACCAGGAAGATCGAGCCGATCAGTGCGGACGCGGGCAGCAGTCGCCGATGGCTCGGACCGACGAGAGCCCGTGCCGCATGCGGGAGGACGAGGCCCACAAAGCCGATGGCGCCTGCGACGCTCACGATCACCGCCGTCATCAAAGCTGTTGCCAACAACAGGGTCACGCGCACTCGCCACACGTTCACCCCCAGCGACGACGCCGCGTCCTCGCCGAAGGCAAAGGCGTCGAGTGCGCGGGAGTGAGTCAGACAGACCACGAGGCCGACGGCGACCACCGCAGCGCAGAGCGCGACGTCGAGCCAGTCGGCGCCGCCGAGTGAGCCCAGGAGCCAGAACATCACGCCGCGAGTCTGCTCGGGATCGGCCGAGGTGATCACGATGAACGAGGTGAGCGCCGAGAACAGTTGGGTCGCGGCGACTCCGGCCAGGATCACCCGATCCGGCGTGCCGCCGGCCGCATGGGCGAGCAGCAACACAAGGGCGAAGGAGATCACCGCGCCGATGAAGGCGCCGCTCGACAAGCCGATCACCCCCGACCCCACTCCGAGGATCACGATCAGTACGGCACCGGTCGAGGCGCCGGACGAGATACCGAGGACAAAAGGATCAGCCAGTGGATTGCGAAGCAGAGACTGCATGATCGCCCCGCACAGCCCGAGGCCCGCACCGCAGAGCGCGGCGAGCAGAGTACGTGGCAGACGAAGATCCCACACGATGCCGTCGCGGATAGGGGTGACGTCCGCCGCGGTACCGCCGAGATGGCCGACGACGATCGAGGCCACCTCACCGACCGACAGACCGGCCGGCCCCAACGTGATCGCCACGGCGGCCGACCCGGCCAGCGTGACAACACCGATCACCCACAGCAGGGTGACGGTCGTCGGGTTGTCACGCAGGCGAACTCTTGTCGTCATCTCACGCCGTAGACCACGTAGTCGTCGAACAGTTGCCAGACCGTTCCCGACTCTCGAAAACCTGCTTGCGCGAGCGCCGCCAACTGGAAGTCGACGGCAGTGGGCGCGGTAGCGTCGCGTCCGGCGAATCTGCGCTCACGCTCGTCGGTCAGTGGTCCGATGCCGGGAGTTGCCCGCAACTCCTCCCACCAGCTGTCCCACTCGGGAGCGCCGGCAGCAAAGGCGGAGCGTTGCGTCTGCTCGTCGTGAGCCTTCGCCCATCGACCGATGACGGGGGAGCGGCTGTCGAAGCGGAAGTGATCACCGTTGAGCAGGACTCCGTCAGGGCTCAGCAGTTCGCGGCACTGCCGGTACACCTCGACGAGCTGTTGCGGTTGTAACCAGTGCAGCGCTGTTGTCGACACTATCGCCTGCACCGGTGCAGTCACCGAAGTCGGCCAATCGGTGCTCAGCAGGTCTGCGTCGACCAGCTGCAGTCGGTCACCGAAACGAGTCGACGACTGACGGGCGACTTCCAGCAGCATCGGGTCGTAATCGATCCCCACAACGCTCGCGTGCTTGAACTTCTCGAGGATCCGGGCGCTCAGTGAGCCCGGTCCGCAGGCCAGGTCGACAACCGTGAACGGGGTGTGCGCGTACTGCAATTCGAGAACGTCGAGAATCGCGTCGAATCGCTTTTCGCGGTCGGCGATGTATGCCGCCTGCTGGTCGTCCCACTGACGCACCAGTTCACTGATCTCCGCGGACATCTAGACCACACCCAACTGGCGCAGCCCGTCGGAGAGCTGTTCGATGCCACCGACATTGCGGATCGAGGGGTCCATCGTCGTTCCCTCGAGGATGATGTAACGCTTGTTCTTCACTGCGGTGAGCTTGCTGGCGACCGGGTCCGATTCGAGGAACGCGATCTTGTCTGCGGCACTGTCGCCGTCTCCGCCGCGGTCGAGATCTGCGAGCACCAGCACGGTCGGGTCACGATCGAGCACACTCTCCCAACCGATTTCGGGCCAGTACTGTTTGTTGTCGTCGAAGGCGTTCTTCGCGCCCACCGCGTCGGTCATGATTCCCGGTGCACCGCAGCACCCGGCGAAGTACGGAGTCTTCGTGGCTGCGTACCACCACGCCAGCGTCACGTTTTCGGCTCCCAGCGACGCCGTGGCGGTGGCCGCGCGATCCTTCAAACTCTCGGTCAGCTCGACACCTTTGTCCTTGACGTCGAACAGTGTTGCCACGTCGCCGATTTCGGCGTACAAGTCGTCGAGTGTGAGGGCCTTGCTCTGCTCGGCATCCTGACCGGTGCACTCGCTGGGCGACTGGTACGTCGCGACCCCGAGGTCGGTGAACTTGGTCCGGTCGGCGATGCCTTCCGAGGTGAACGTGTAATTGAAGGTCGTGTAGACCATGTCCGGTTCGCGTTCGAGGACACTCTCGAAGGACGGGAACTCGGTGTCGAAAGCTTGAACCTGACCGCGTGCCTCACGTAATTCGGGGAGTACGTCGTCGTCGCTCATGGCGTAGCCGGCCATCCGGTCCTACACTCCCAGTGCGAACAGCATTTCGGCCGCAGGCTGATTTACCGCGATCGCCCGTTCGATCGGTCGCTCCACCGTGACGTCTCGGCCACAGTTCTGGACTGTCACGCGCGATTGTTCGGAAGAGTTGGATTGTCGGGCAGCACTGTCGTCGGAGGAGCAGGCAACCAACGACGCGCTCAACAAGGCCGCGACGGCAGCGGCGGGTAGGCGAAGTCTGGACAGACGCATGGAATCTCGTTCTCGCAGGGGCTCGTTCGCGGAGCCCGTTACCGTGTGAACAGGCGCCTGTTGACCCCTGCTGCCAGCCGGTATTCGGACTCGAGATCGCCCCACCCGAGCGCCTTCCCAGATTTTCATCCAGTGGCGTAAGCCCGGGCGGTCACCCTCACCGCTGCGCGTCAGTTCCGGATTCACACCGGATTCCCTGACCCCCTGTGTGGAGGTCCGCTGGCACAGAGGAACTTATCACCGCAGTGCACGGCCGGTCAGGTCGGCCGGTGTACGCGATCAGATCTCGATGGCCAGGTCGTCGATGTCGGTGAGGGTTCCACCGCCGGCGAGGATGCGCTCGTAGTTCTCGCGCCGACGGAGGTCGATTTCGGTGTTGCTGATGCCGCGCTTCCAGTATCCGAATATCGCGACGTCGTCTTTGTCGAGTCCGACGGTCGACCGAAAGTGCTTACGGATTGCGCGCATCTCGTTGCGTTCACCGGCTCCCCACACGACGTAGCTCGCGGGATCGGCGAGCTCGCGTGCTCGTACCGCCAGTGGGCCGTCGGGCTCGGCGAGATCTGCGCTCACGCGGTGAAGCTCCAGGCCGGGGAGGGCGGGCAGTTCGGCGAAAGCGACCTCGTCATCTGTTGTGACCCAGCCGATTCCGGCCACGCCGGTGGGTAGCTGCTCGATGATCGAGTACAGCGCAGGTATTGCGGTGCCGTCCAGAAAAAGTGCGATCCGTCGACCGGGAACGTCGGGGACCAAGAAGTGTGGTCGCGGACCGGTGAGACCGAAGGTGTCACCGATGGCCAACGCCGCTGCCCACCTCATCATCGGGCTGGTCTGTCCGTGCAGGACCACGTCGATGACGATCGATCCGGTGGCGGAATCGTAGGAACGCACCGTGTACACACGCGAAGCGTCGTCGAAATTGGGCCCGAGATTCATACGTACGGTGACGTTCGGGCGTGACCAGGTCGGATCGTCGGTCGACTCCGTCAAACGAGCCGTGATCCGCAGCAGGTGGTCGCTCGGTCGCTCCATTGCTTCGACGACGGCGAGAACGTCGATGAGTCCGCGATTGTGGTCAGCGGTTCGTAGGACGCTCGCCCGGGGAGTTGTTGTGCTCGTGGCGTCTGCATGTGTCATCGACTGTGCTCCTGGATCGGGTTTTCGAGATGCCATCAGGTTAGTGCTGCCTAAGTCGGCACAGTTGTCCAGAAGTGACATCTGATTACCTGAATCAAACCTGCGTCGCGAACAACGCGTTTGAGCGACTTGTACTCGCGCTGCTACGGTGCCTGTGATGTCCATACGCCGCTGTACTCTCGATTCCGGCCGTGCACTGCGCACGGCCCGATTCGGCGTAGCGACATTCCGCCGGGGGCGTAAGGCGATCGACCGCCGCCCCTCTGGTCTTGTCTGGATCGAAAGAGCCTTGGCCGCACCGGCCGGATCCGTCTGACATTCGCCACTTCGGCGAGCATTACCTCGCTGAGATTTCGCAGTGCCACACCTGTTGCAGTGCTGCGTATTTCCCGTACCTGAAGTTTCTCGCGGGTGAGTTGTGAGTGTCGGCGCCGCCGAGCCTGGATTACCAGCCAACTCGTTTTCGTGAAAGGTACACAGCAATGAATCGTTTCGAAGGTCGTCGTATTCTCGTCACCGGCGCAGGATCTGGAATCGGGCAGGCCACCGCGCTGCGGTTGCTCGCCGAAGGTGGCCGCGTGGTCGCTGCCGACATCTCCGAGAAGGGTCTGGCAGACACCCGGAAGTCGGCTGAACATGCCTCGACGGAGGGTCGTCTCGACACCGTCGTCGTCGATATCGGTGACGAGAGTTCCGTCATCACGGTTGTGGGTCAGGCAATTTCGGCTCTCGGGGGATTGGACGTACTGGTCAACGCCGCCGGGATATTGCGAGGCGGGCACACCCACGAGACCTCACTGGACTTGTGGAATCAGGTGATCTCCGTGAACTTGACCGGCACCTTCCTCGTCACTCGTCAGGCACTGCCAGCTCTCCTGTCCACCGGCAACGCAGTGGTGGTGAATTTCAGCTCCACCTCCGCAGCCTTTGCGCACCCGTACATGGCCGCATATGCGGCGAGTAAGGGAGGAATCCAGTCCTTCACTCACGCACTGGCTCTCGAATACGGCAAGCAGGGTCTGCGCGCCGTCGCGGTAGCTCCGGGCAGTGTGAAGAGCGGGATCACCGACACCACGGCGTCGTACCTGCCGGAAGACACCGACTGGTCGCTCTTCGGCAAGCTGTCGCCAATTCTGAGCACTGATCTGGAGTCCGGTGGTGCTCCCATGGCCGGGCCGGAAAGTGTTGCGGGAGTTATCGCGATGCTGGCATCCGACGATGGTGCCTTCATCACCGGCACGGAGATCCGTGTCGACGGCGGCACGCACGCCTGATTCTGTGTCCGTCTGACGGCCTGGCCTGGGGCAGGCCGTCAGACGTGAGCCGTCATTCTCGCGAGCGAGTGATAGCGGGGACGACGTAGGACTGATCGAGTACGGCGGGCGAAGGTTCGTACATTCTCAGGACCGGTCGGAAGTCTCCGCGCGGGCAGGGGAGCCAGTTCGCCTTCGCCGTGGCATCTTTCGGCTCCTCGTGACTGATTGTGATCGTCAACGCACCGTCGGCGTCGTGGACGATGCCGGGAGTGCGGTCGCCGATCGAGTATCGGTCGATGGGGTTCGCCACGAGGAAGAAGTCCGGCACCGAGTACATCGTCAGCGACCAGAAGGCGCTCACCGGCGGAGTGGGGTCGAGTCTGATCGTGTAGGTGCGGTTTCCGTTCAATTGCGTTCCCTGATCGTCGACGTAGGTCATGATGTACGCCGCTTCGTAGGGGTGGTTGCCCCACAGCCCGCCCTTGGCCGCCGCCGCTCGTTCGATGATTCGCAACCTGGGATCGGCGATCTTGAATTGTGGATCGTCGATTGCACCGACCTCGAAGTAGTCGAGGTTGTAGTCGAAGGCGTGGAAAGTCAGCTTCCAACCGTTGGCCTCGGGGCTGGAGCCGTGCGTGAGTGCTTCGTGCAGATTCTTCTCTCCGGCGGTCAACCCGTCCGCGAGCGCCGCAGCGTCGTCGGCAGACAGCGATACATAGGGAGAGGCCCCGTGCTCGGTGACTCCGATCGGTGAGAACGAATCCTGGAGTTCTCGATCGCGCGGGGCCGGCGGAAAGGCCTGCGACCAGATGCGGAGTTTCTCGAGGAAGAGGAGGTCCTGGCTGACCTCGGAGTCGGGGACCGGTAGACCGGCCGGAGCCCCGGCGGAGTCGACGACGGTCAGGGTGGTGGCGTCCTGCAAGGCGTGCACGGCGGGGAGGTCGTCGTCGCCGCCGCACGCCCACCGACCGACGATCGATGCAACGGTCGTGGGAAATCTGATCACTGTGGTCTGGGTGGTCGGGGTTCCGGTCCAGGTGGGTGGGACGAGAAGGAAGTCTCCGCTCTTGGTGCCGGTGGCACGGTGCCCGACGTAAGCGAAATTGTTTGTCCAGGCGTCGACGAACTGGAGGACGTAGTAACGGCCATCGGTATCGGGGACGTGCAGCGCAACGGGGCCGACAGAAAGGTCGATCTGCGCCATGGAATACACGGTGTCGTTGTTGATCGTGACAAAAGTATCTGCCGGGCCGGCGAGTGTGCGGGCGTGACTGAAGGTGTTGAAAGGTGCGGCGGGGTTCGCTCCGACACCGTCGTGAACGTACCGATGGACCTGGTCGAGATTGAAAACGAGGGGAAATCCGTAGATGTACGCCTGAGCTGCAAGCTCGGTGCGACTGGTGTCTGTCATCTCTGCCCTCTCGTAGTTCGTCGGTTCGACGTCCACCTTGCGGGAACCCTGCCGTCGAGGCATCACCCGCCGAGGGTGACGACGGTAGAGGGAGAGGCCATGTCGGATCAGGAAACAGCGGTGCTGACTGCAACTGCAGACGAGTGGAACGTCGCGATGTGCTCGAACGACGCCGAACGGATCGGCGACTTCATGGCCGACGACTGGGTGATCGTCTCGGAATCCGGGGTATCCACCAAGGCGGAGTTTCTGGGTTTCGTGGCCTCTGGCGACCTGACTCATTCGGCGATGGATCGCGTCGGGCGCGCTCGCGTGCGTTTCTTCGGTGACGTTGCGCTTTTCACCACGCGGATCACCAATACTGCGCACTACGACGGAAGGCAGTACGACGCCGAGGAGTGGACCACCGACGTGTTCGCCCGGCGAGACGGTCGTTGGCGCTGCGTGTTGAGCCACATCACGCCGGCCGTCGAGGCCAAGATCGAAGGCATCGAACCGTGAGGGATAAGAAAAAGAAAGGCCAATGTTTTAACGCCGACATTATTGGGTAGTAATACGAGTTTCGTATTGATGATGTCGATTATCGGATTTCTTGATTGTGAAGTTTTTGTAGTAGCGTCAGTTGAGTAGATCATTTCTATACGCATACCGGATGAGGTTCTCACATGATTGTTCTCGGCATTATTCTGGCGTTGATCGGCTTTTTCACGGGGTTGAGCATTCTGACCACCGTCGGCATCATTTTGGTCGTCGTAGGTGCAGTTTTGTCCATCCTCGGTGCTACCGGGCGTGCAGTGGGCGGACGAAAAGTCTGGTATTGATCGATACTGCGCGAGTAGCTGAGAAGGCGGTACCTGATCTCTTCGGAGATCGAGTACCGCTTTTTCGTTCTCCAATTGATTTTCGGTGTCTCTACCCGAAAGTATCGCTCTGAGCTGCGTCGGGTAAACATGAAGGATGCTTTCTCGAGATCATGCGGAAGAGAAACCTGTGGAGAGATTCAGGTTTCCTCGCAGATGGAATCAAGTTGACGAGTCACGCCGCGGTTTGGTGTTGGCGTGGGTGGCCTTCACACTGACGTTCGGTGGAGCACGTCTGGTGACCTGGTTGATCCAGATCGACACCAGGGACGTCGGCGACATCAGTGCCGGTGGGACGCACCTTCACCATTACCTGTGGGGAATTCTCCTGTTGGCCGGGGTGGCGATCTTCGGCCTCGTAGACCGAAGCCCTCGCGCACGAACATGGATGGGCATCGCGTTGGGTATTGCACTCGGGCTCATCGTCGACGAGGCCGCGTTGCTGATCACTCTCGACGACGTCTACTGGCAGAGCGACGGTTGGCCCAGTATCGCCATCGCAGTGTCGATCATCGGAGTTGTGGGAACCGGGCTGGCACTGACCCGAAGCGGAGCGGAGAGGCCTCGAGGTTGATCCGCCTACGGCACGGGTACTCACTCCCGTGCCGGGAAGTCGCGCGGATCGTGAGGTGGCTTGAATGGATCCCAGTTCCGCAGACCGTTCACCGGACTCCGAAAGTGAAGTCCAAGCCGTAGATCCGATGGTGGAAGCGGAACGCGAAGCCGCAGCATTGGCGACGCCTGTCCGGCCGCTGGGTGAACCCGGACCGAGATTCGACCGTCGGTCACCGTTCTTCATCGGTCTGAGCGCCGCGGCCGGAGTTGCCGTGACTTATGCGGTGATCGAAGTGCTGCTTGCGGCGCGAGGCATGCTGATCCTGATCGTTGTCGCGCTGTTTCTCGCGGTGGGCATCGAACCGATGATCGTCTGGCTGGAGCGGAGACATTTCCGGCGCTGGATCGCAGTCACCGTGGTACTCCTCGGAATTGCAGTGATGTTGGCGCTGTTTCTCGTTGCTGCGATCACCCCGCTGGTCGAGCAGGGACGTCAGTTTGCATCGCACGCTCCCGAACTCCTGACACACATTCGTGACCGGTACCCGATCGTCAACGACCTCGACGAGAAGTATCACCTCGAGCAGCACCTCACCACGCAACTGGATGGTTCGGGTTCTGCGCTCGCGACGGGTTTGCTCGGTGCGGGGCGGGCGGTGTTCAGCGCAGTCGCCGACGCCGGAATCGTTGCTGTACTGACGACGTACTTCTTGATCGACTATCCACGAATCCGCACGAATCTGTATCGGCTGGTGCCACATTCGCGGCGGCCCCGAGCAATCGCCATCGGTGATCAGATACTGGCAGGTGTGGGTGGGTACGTCCTCGGCAATGTTCTGATCTCCGTGATCACCGCAGTGTGCACCTTCGCGTGGTTGTTGATCTTCGATGTGCCGTACCCGTTGATCCTGGCGCTGCTGGTCGCTCTGCTCGATCTGATCCCGATAGTCGGTTCCACGATCGCAGGGGTTATCGTCGCCCTGGTCTCCCTGACAGTCTCTGTCCCAACGGCATTGGCGACAGTTGCATTCTTCATCGCGTTACGTCTGCTCGAGGACTACCTGCTCGTTCCGAAGATCATCGGGAAGACGGTAGCGGTCCCGGCGTTGGTGACTGTGGTCGCGGCCCTGTTGGGCGGAGCGTTGCTCGGTATTGTCGGTGCGTTGCTGGCGATTCCGGTCGCTGCGGCCTTGCTGTTGCTCGCAAGAGAAACGCTCTTCCCCCGCCTCGACGCTTCTTGACGGGTTTCTATCGGACGCTTCGCGCGCGACGCCGCGAACCAGGATTCGGCTTGGGGCACATCCGAGTCGGGATGGTTTCCCCTTCGTCGGTGATACGGAATACCGATACTTTCTCGCTACACCCGTGATTCAGATCGACCGCGTATGCGATGGCGGCGCGATCCGAGACGAAATCTTCCATCACCGTAGTACCGTCCGGTAGTTCGATTCTGTAGTTTTCCATGACTTACACAACCTTCTTTCGCTAAGACGATCCTACCCGGCCCGCGAAATGGCAAACCGTGGAACATAACGTGCGACAGTCAACTTCGCGCCGCGCCGGTGCAATGTTTCGACAGTTCGCCTGTGGGGTAGTGAGAGTCGGTCAGCCCGCTCAGGCGGTACGAATCGAACCATGGAGGATCCGCGCAATGAGCGCAGTATCGAAAGCGATGTACAAGCCACTCTCACTGGCGACGAGCGTCCTCGGCGGCATTCTGGCCGGCGCCGTCTTCCAACAGGTGTGGAAGCGCATCGGTGACGACAAGAATGCGCCCGAGCCAAAAGATTTGAGCAGGTCGAGTAAGGAAGTCCTGATCGCCGCCGCCCTGCAGGGAGCCATCTTCGCTGTTGTGCGAGCCGCTGTGGATCGTGCGGGGGCAAAGGGCTACCAGGCCCTTGCTCACGAAGATCCCCGGTAGGAACGCCCGGTTCGGTTCGAGTTCAGTCGACGACGGCCGCGATTGCCTCGATCTCGACCAGTTGATCGTCGTAACCGAGAACGGTCACACCCATCAGAGTGCTTGGGGCGTCGTGATCACCGAACGCGTCGCGGACTACCTCCCACGCAGCAACGAGGTCGGCTTGATTGCTCGACGCCACCAGGACGCGGGTGTTGATCACGTCGGTGATGGACGCGCCCGCGTCCGAGAGAGCTGTTCTCAGGTTGTCGACGGCCTTGGCTGCCTGTCCTGCGTAGTCGCCGATGGCGGCAGTGGAGCCGTCCTCGTTCAACGGGCAGGATCCGGCCAGGAAGATCAGTCGAGCCTCGGCGGGAGCCGTTGCTGCATAGGCGTATTCAGCGACCGATGAGAGTGATGTGGAACGGATCAGAGTTACCGACTTCGACATATTTTCCCCAAGGAATAGTAAAGTTTTGCAGCGAGTCTTTCACAGCGCGCCAGGGGTTGCCAATTCATTGTCGGACCCATCCATCCACGCTACGGCTACGAATCACTGTCAATGAGCCGAGAAGAAGAGCACGCAGCATCTGTCGACGAATGGCTGACAACCAAACAGGTTGCCGCACTGTTCCATGTCGACAGGACCACGGTGTCCAGGTGGGCGAGGGAGGGCAAGGTCGGCACTCTGAGAACGCTTGGCGGACATCGGAGATACCGACGTTCGGAGATCGAGAAGTTGTTGCGTAACCGTTTGACGACGCTTGATCCGAACTAGCCTCCGACATGAAACAGACAGGTCGCCGAGCACGATGAGGGCTCGGCGACCTGTCTGGTCAGGATGAAGTAATTACGCCTTGGGGACGCGGATGATGAGTGCGTCGCCTTGTCCGCCGCCGCCGCAGAGTGCGGCTGCGCCGATGCCGCCGCCGCGGCGTTGCAGTTCGAGGGCGAGGTGCAGGGCGATGCGGGCGCCGGACA
>NZ_LEKE01000051.1:0-60519 GCF_001029585.1 Rhodococcus sp. ARP2
ATGGGCAAGAACACCTTCTCTCCCGGCCCCGGTGAAGGCATCAAACTTCTCATGGAGTTCACCGACAACCCCACCCGCGAAGCTCTGGTCCGGTGGCTGCACTCGATGGTCTTCGACCGCGCGGTCGTCACCGAGCAGCTCATCGAAGAGCGCTGGGCCCTGGCCACAGAGCCGACGACGCTCGAGATCGCCCGCCGCATGTACAGCAGCAAGGCCATGGCTGCCATGGGCGCGGCTGCCGCTGCGTCAACCGCCGTGCCGTACTGGGCGCAGCTGAACAAGATCAAGGCGCCGACGCTGTTGACCTGGGGACGCGACGACCGCGTCAGCCCCGTGGACATGGCGATACTGCCGATGCGTGATATCCCCAACGGCGAAGTTCACATCTTCCCCAACTGCGGACACTGGACGATGATCGAAGCCCGTGACGCCTGGGTCGCGTCCGTTCTGGCATTCCTGACGCGTCCAGAAGGCAAGTAAAGGGCTTCGCCCCCGTGCGCCTTTTTGGTAGCTCCCACTACCAAAAAGGCGCACAGGGGTGCTCCCACTCACCGGGAAGCGTTTCTGCACTTCGGCGGGCTACCTGCCACCGTTTCACCAACAGATTTTCATTCTGCCCAGGCACTCGCCGGGTAGCGAAACCAGAAAGCCGGAAAAATCATGGGTCAGGTTCTGGACAACATCTCACAGTTCGCCGACGAGATCCGCGCCGACGGAGTCGAGGGCGACAAGCTGATGCGCTTGACGGACGGCAGCGCGAAGCGCCTGCGCGACTCCGGCGTCATCCGGATGTTCCAGCCGAAGGAGTTCGGAGGCCTCGAGGCACATCCGCGTGAATTCGCCGAGACGGCAATGGCTATCGGTGCGATGGACGGTGCCACGGGCTGGGTCAGCGGCATCGTCGGGGTTCATCCGTGGGAGCTTGCGTTCTTCGACCGCAAGGCTCAGGAAGAGGTGTGGGGAACCGATCCCGATACGTGGATGGCGTCACCGTATGCGCCGATGGGCGTGGCGAGGCCGGTCGAGGGTGGCTACATCCTCAACGGTCGCTGGTCGTTCTCCTCCGGTACCGATCACTGTGACTGGATCATGATCGGCGCGATGGTCGGTGACGAATCCGGCAAGCCGTTGATGCCGCCGAAGCACCTGCACGTACTGCTGCCGCGCTCCGATTACGACATCGACCAGGACAGCTGGAATGTCGTGGGCCTGCGCGGAACCGGGTCGAAGGACCTGATCGTCAAGGACGCGTTCCTGCCCACCTACCGCACGATCGACGCCGGAAAGGTGTACGACGGGACGGCGTGGAAGGAAGCGGGCCGTACGGAGACGTTGTACAAGTTCCCGTTCTCCTGCATTTTCCCGTTGGGGATCACTTCGTCGTTGATCGGTATCGCTGAGGGTGCGTTGGCGTGCAACATGGCGGCGCAGCGTGAGCGTGTGACGGTCAGTGGCGTTCCGATCAAGGAAGATCCGTACGTGCTGTTCGCGATCGGTGAGGCTGCGGCCGAGATCGCTGCTTCTCGGGCTGCGATCTTGGAGACGGTGGATCGTTTCTGGGACATGACCGAGAAGGGGCAGGAAGTTTCGTTCGAGCTTCGTGCGATCGGTCGGCGCACGCAGACCGCTGCGGCGTGGCGGGCGGTGCGGGCGGTGGACGAGATCTTTGCTCGTTCCGGTGGTGGCGCGTTGCAGTTGAACACGCCGATGCAGCGGTTCTGGCGCGATGCTCATGCCGGTCTCGCGCACGCGATCCACGTACCCGGTTCCATTTTCCACGCGTCGACGCTCTCGCAGCTCGGTGGCGAACCGCAGGGCATCCACCGCTCGATGATCTAGTCCCACAATCACTCTCGAAGCAAGGACGGTTAGGCATGACTGAAATTCGGGGCCTGGGGTATCTCAGGATCCAAACGCAGGACGTGGCTCGCTGGCGCGAGCTCGTGGTCGACGGACTCGGCCTCGCGGTCGGTAGTGGCCCGGAAGCCGACGGCCTCTACTTGCGCCTGGACGAGCGTCGTGCGCGACTGATCGTCCTGCCCGGTGAGACGGACAAGGCTCTCGCAGTGGGTTGGGAAGTGCGAGATCAGTTCGCGCTTCAGCGTGTTCGTGAAGAGGTCGAGAAGGCCGGAGTCGAGGTCGAGGTTCTTTCCGAGGTCGACGCCAGCTACCGCGATGCCGAGCAGGTCATCGCATTCGACGATCCCAACGGCAACCGCGTCGAGGTTTTCTTCGGACCGGTACTCGACCACAGCCCGTTGGTCACCCCGCACGGCGGCCGCTTTGTCACCGGTGATCAGGGACTCGGCCATGTGGTGCTTCCGGTTACGCGTTTCGACGAGGCGTACACCTTCTACACCGAGGTGCTCGGATTCCTTCCGCGCGGTTCCATCCGTCTCGGCGGAATCGATGCGCCGCCGCCGGCTCGCCGCGTTCGCTTCATGGGTGTCAACCAGCGCCACCACAGCCTGGCGCTGTGCCCGGCGCCGCCGGTTGACGAACCCGGTCTCGTGCATCTGATGATGGAAGCCGAGACTCTCGACGCCGTCGGTCAGGCTCTCGATCGTGTTGCCAAGCTCGGCTTCTCGATCTCCTCGACGTTGGGTCGCCACACGAACGACAAGATGGTCTCGTTCTACGTGCGCGCACCCGGTGGCTGGGATCTCGAGTTCGGTTGCGAAGGCACGCTTGTCGACGAAACCTTCTACACCGCTGAGGAAATCACGGCGGACAGCTACTGGGGCCATGACTGGTCCGACAGTGAACCGCTGGCCGCGTTCACTCCCAAGAGCTAGTTCTGACGCAACGAAAAAGCTCGGTCCCGACGCCTGTCGGGACCGAGCTTTTTCGTGTGCTCGATCAGGAAGCTGCTGCTGCCAAACCGGTTTCGAGGTCGGCGAGGATGTCGTCGATTCCTTCGATACCGACCGCGAGGCGGACGAGCCCCGGGGTGACACCCGAAGCGAGCTGCTCCTCGGGGGTGAGTTGCGAGTGCGTCGTCGACGCGGGGTGGATGACGAGTGAGCGAACGTCACCGATGTTGGCGACGTGGCTGTGCAGCGTCAGTGCGTTGACGAACTTCTTGCCTGCATCGACTCCACCGGCGAGCTCGAACGCGACGATAGCGCCGGTTCCCTTGGGAGCCAGCTGCTTTCCACGCTCGTGCCAGGGTGAGGATTCCAGTCCGGCGTACGCGACCGACGTGACTTCGGCGCGGCCCTCGAGGAATTTCGCGACCTTCTGGGCGTTGGACACGTGGCGCTCGATGCGCAGGCTCAGTGTCTCGATGCCCTGCGAGATGAGGAAGGCGTTGAACGGTGCGATGGCCGAGCCGAGGTCGCGCAGAAGCTGAACGCGTGCCTTGAGGGCGTAGGCGGGTGCACCGAGATCGGCGAAGGTGACGCCGTGGTAGCTGGGGTCGGGGGTCGTGAAGTTGGTGTGACGTCCCTGGGTCCAGTCGAAGGTGCCGCCGTCGACGATGACGCCGGCGATCGCGGTGCCGTGTCCACCAAGGTATTTGGTGGCGGAGTGGACGACGATGTCGGCGCCGTGCTTCAGCGGCTGAATGAGGTACGGAGTTGCAACCGTGTTGTCCACGATCAGTGGGATGCCGTGTTCATGGGCGACTGCGCTGATGCCGGGGATGTCGAACACGTCGTTCTTGGGGTTGGAGATGGTTTCGCCGTAGAACGCCTTGGTGTTCGGACGGATTGCCTCACGCCAGTGATCGAGGTTGTCCGGGTCCTCGACGAAGTCGACGGTGATGCCGAGCTTGGGCAGCGTGTAGTGGAAGAGGTTGTACGTGCCGCCGTACAGGCGGGGGCTGGAGACGATGTGGTCCCCGGCCTCGGCGAGGTTGAGGATCGCGAAGGACTCGGCGGCCTGACCGGACGCAACCAGCAGAGCCGCGACTCCGCCTTCGAGAGCGGCGATGCGCTGCTCGACGGCGTCCTGCGTCGGGTTCATGATGCGGGTGTAGATGTTGCCCGGCTCGGCGAGGCCGAAGAGCGCCGCCGCATGGTCGGTGTTGTCGAAGACGTAGCTGGTGGTCTGGTAGATCGGAAGCGCTCGAGCGTTGGTAGCGCTGTCCGGGCCCTGTCCGGCGTGGACCTGCTTGGTTTCGAACGACCAATCGGCGGTCGGATCGGTGTCGACGGGGGTGTTCTCGCTCATGAATTCATACTCCGTGGTGAAGGTGGGTTGGTGCGGGTCAGGCGGTTTCGACGACTGTATGTACTGGGACGGGATTTCGGGTGAGATCGAGTACGGGGCAGTGGGCGTCGACCGTCTCCTGCAACTCGAGGTATCGCTCGCGAGTTTCCGGACCCGTCAGGGTCACCACGACGCGAACCTCGGAGAATCCCGGGCGGACGGCATCGTCGAATCCGAAGAATCCACGAACGTCGAGGTCGCCTTCTGCCCTGGCCGAGATGTCGTCGAGCGCGATACCGAGTTTGTCCGCCCACACACGGTAGGTGACCACCTGGCAGGAGAGCAGGGATGCGAGGTAGTACTCGACGGGATTGGCTGCGGTGTTCTCGCCGCCGAGGGCCGGCGGCTCGTCGACCTCGACGGTGTACTTACCGAGAGAAATGGTGCTGGCAACGGCGTCGTGCGCCTGAGCGGATGCCTTGAAGACGACGTGCGCTTTGCTTGCGTCCTTGTCGATGGCGTCGGCATTGGCTGCTACGACGGAACTCAGGTGCGAGATCGAAGCGGTGGTCATGACAGAAATGTCCCCTGATCTGGGTGTACATACGAGTATCGACGTGAGCGGCGCTCACGTCGTAGGTCCGATCAGTAGATCGGACACCCGGATGTACAGACGTGCGCAAAATCGACATGGCGTCGCCGCGTCAGCAGCGTGCCCGTCTCGTATGCGCCAATTCCCGTCACGGAAGAGACTGTAACCGGTTCCCACCCTTTCCGACCAGCCCTATAGGAAATCCGTCTCGGATCGTGGTCGCTCATGTGGGCGGCAGTCCGCTCCACTGCGGCGTCCGACGGCTCGCAAAAGCGTCGAGTCCTTCGGCGATGTCCGGCGATCGGAGCACCGCGTCCTTCGCGTCGTCGGTGATGGTCCATCCGGCAGTATCGGCCTCGGCGTAGAGAGCGTCGATTGCCTTCAGGCTCAGGCTTACCGAGGTCGGAGAGGACTCGCAGATCTCGGCCGCCATCACCAGAGCCTCGTCGAGCGCCTTACCCGGGGCAGTCACTGCATTGACGACGCCGAGATCTTTGGCCCGATCGGGATCGAGAGTGCGCCCGGTGATCAGGAGTTCGCGAGCGACATTGATCGGAAGGGCACGTGGCGCCCGAAAGAGCGCACCGGACGTCGCAACCAGACCACGTTTGGTTTCGGGTAGACCGAATTGGGCTGTGGCGGAAGCGACGATCAGATCGCAGGCCAATGCGATTTCGAAGCCGCCGCCCAGCGCGTATCCCTCCACTGCGGCGATCAGAGGCTTGTTTCGCTGACGCCGAATGACGCCGTACTCACCGCCGCGAGGCATGCGAAGGTCGGCTCGCTCTCGGATATCGGTTCCGGCGCAAAAGATGTTGGGGGTTCCGGTGATGATGCCGACCCACAGAGAAGGGTCGTCGTCGAGAAGGTTCAGTGCGGCTTCGATTCCCTCGGCAGTTTCACGATTGATCGCATTACGACGTTCTTCGCGTTCGATCCTGACGATGAGAACGCGGTCGTGGCGTTCTGTGGAAACAGTCGACATAATTGGACTGTAGTCCATCTATCGAAGGAGTGGTGCGTCAACTGGCGAGACCGACATTGGACACATTCCGGACTGTGGCGAAGACTGTGTCCTGAGGCGGAGAAAGGCAGGTCGACGTGATTTCCAAACGAGAACAGAACAAGCGCGATACCAACGACAGGTTGCTCTTAGCTGCTCGAATTCTGTTCTCGGCAAAGGGTTTCGCCAGCACGACCGTCGACGACATCGCCGAGCGAGCCGAGGTGTCGCGAGCCACCTTCTTCAATTACTTCCAGGGCAAGGACTCGGTTCTCGAGGCGCTGCACAGTGATCATCTCGATCAGCTTGCGGCACTGGTGGATCAGCTCATGGAATCTCCGATGCCGACCTCTGATCGGATCTCCCGGATTTTTCAGGACTTTGCGCAACAAGCGATCATGCATCCGCGCTATCTGCGCATGGTGACTGCAGAACTCGAGCGCGACTTCGCCTCCTCCGGAGCGGGGGCGGCACACGATCATCGGTTCCATGTGGAACTTCTGCGGATCGTCACTGCCGGTATCGAAGCCGGCGAAGTGAGATCGGACTACCCGCCGCTGTTTCTCGCGCAGATGATCGGCGGTACGTACGGAGCGTTGGTCCGCTTCTGGCGGCAAGACGCCGATTACGACGTGGTCGGCGAATTCGATCGCGGTGCCAGGTACGTCGCGGAAGGCATCGCTGCTCGCTGAGCCGACTCAGGACGTGGTGCCGGCTCAGGGTGTGGGCACTACCAGGGGCAGCATCTGCTGGACGCTCTCCGAAAGATAGTTCGCGGCAGTCTGATCACCGGACAGGTGGCGAAGAAGACTCTGCTGGAACAGGCCGTCGAAGATCGCGTACATCGCCGGCGAGGTGACCGAGGGCTCCACGTCGAGAAGCTCGGCATAGCGAGAGACGATGCGCCAGATCATGTTTTCGAGACTCTCGTCGATCGCGGCCACGTCGGTTCGGAACGACTCCTCGAACATCGACTGCGCGCGCAGGTCGTACCAGAGGCGGTGCATCGTCGGCTCGTCGATCATGGTCTCGGCGAGCAGCGCGCCGAAACCCGTTTTCAGTTCCTCCGGCGTCTGAGCGGTGGCGACGATGCCGTCGTAGCGGGTGACGCAGCGTGCCTTGTAGTGGCGCACGCAGTGGGTGATGAGATCGACCTTGTCGCTGAAGTAGTAGTGCAGGACGCCGTGGGAGAACTCCGAATTCTGGGCGATTTCGCGCAGGCTCGTGCGTGCGTAGCCCAGTTCGGCCAGCGTTTGCAGTGCGGCCTCGGCCAGTTGATCACGTCGCTCGGAGAATTTGTCGACCTGACGACGTGACACCTTGTCTGCGTTGGACCGCTTCTCCGAAGAGACAGGAACCGCCTTTTTTCCTGCCCCACTTGGCTTCTCGACTGTCGTGGTCACGATGGCACGTCCTGTTCCCTGCGGTTTCCACAGCGGCACGATCGCCGCGTCCGAATCAGTGTAACCCCTGGTCTTTGACGAGCGTGTAACAAAATCTTGACAGTCGTCAAGATTTCTCTTGACACTCGTCCAAAGTTGAATACTCTGTGACTCACACCACTTGGCAGCGTCGCTGTGAACGGTGGCATCGCGAGAGTCGTTTCAGTCATGGAGGCAGTCGAAAATGAGCGTGTTTGATCTCGAGGGACGAAAAGCACTGGTCACAGGTGGTGCCAAGGGGCTCGGAGCCGGAATGGCTGAGGCGTTGGCGAAGGCGGGGGCGTCGGTGATGATCGGCGATGTTCTCGAAGACGAAGGTCGTGCCACCGCAGAGGCCGTTGGTTCGGGCGGAGTCAAAACCGGGTTCGTAAAGCTGGACGTCACCGACGACGCCAACTGGGAAGAGGCAGTCGCCGCCACCGCGGAGACTCTCGGCGGCTTCGACATCCTCGTCAACAACGCAGGCATCGAGATTTCCTCGCTGGTGGTTGACCTCGATCCGGGCGACATCCGCCGTATGTGTGAGGTCAACATCCTCGGAACAGCGCTCGGAACCAAACACGGACTGCGCAGCATGCGTCCGGGTGGCGTAGCCGGAACCGGCGGCTCCATCATCAACATCTCTTCAGTGGCCGCAACCATTCCGTTTCCCGGGATAAGTGGATACTCCGCGACCAAGTCCGCGGTCGATCGCTTCACCAGAGTTGCCGCCGCCGAGTCGGGCAAGCTCGGCTACGGAGTCCGCGTCAACTGCATCTACCCGGGCCTCGTCGCCACGGAGATGGGTCTCGGACTCGCGGCGGACATGGAGAAGCTCGGCCTGTGGCCCAGTGCCGAAGCGGCAGTCGGCGACGTCATCGGTCTCACCCCGCTCGGCCGCCTTGGTGAAGTGAACGACATGGCTGACGCCGTGGTGTTCTTGTCCTCCGACGCCGCGCGATTCATCACCGGAATCGGCCTACCGGTCGACGGTGGTATGGGCATGTAACTGCCCTCCCCATTCGTACGTACACCCTTCTCACGTCTTCGAAAGGTTCCACGAACATGTCCGAAAAGAAGCCAGTCATCGTCTACGGAGTCTCCGGGTACACCGGCCGTCTGGTGTGTGAATACCTGCGCGAGTTCAACATCCCGTTCATCGCAGCCGGCCGCGATGCCGCTCGAATCCAAGAGGTCCTCGACAAGATCCCCGGTTTGGACACCGTCGATCACGAGGTCGTCGAGGTCGAGCACACGGTCGAGGCTCTGGCCGAATTGTTCACCGGCGCACAGGTTGTCAGCAACATGGTCGGGCCGTTCATCAAGCTTGGCGGCACCGTCGTCGAGGCTGCGTTGAATGCCGGTTGCCACTACATGGACACCACCGGTGAGCAGGACTGGGTACTCGACGTCCAGGAGAAATTCGGCGACAAGTACCAGGAGAAGGGTCTGCTTCTCTCGCCCGGTATCGCGCAGATGTACACCACCGGTGAGATCGCGGCCAACATCGCACTGGAAACGCCGGGTCTCGATACGCTCGACATTCTCGTGCTGTGGAAGGGATTTCCCACCTACGCCTCCACTCAGACGATCTTCACCATCCTCAAGGCGAACTGGTACTACCTCGAGCAGAACAAGTACGTGCAGTGGGCGCCCGGCCAGACTTTCGACGTCGTCGTTCCCGGCCAGCACGAAACTGCGCTTGCATTGCCGTGGGGCGGAACTTGCCACCCCGTGTGGTTCAAGAACGATCCGCGAGTTTCCAACGTCAAGGCTGCGGGCGGGGTGTTCGACCGCACCGTGATGGAAGGTGTTGTCGCGACACAGAAGATCGTGGAGGAGCAGATCAAGACCCTGCCCGCCGACGAGCAGGAAGCCGCCTTGGCCGAGATCGCCGGTTCGGTTCAGGCGGGTATGCCCCCTCGTGAAAATCCGCGCATCAACACCTCACTCGACTCCGTCTACGCGTCGGGACCGCTGGGTCGCTCGCACGTCGTGATCCACGGAAACTGCAACTACAAGCAGACGGGCCTCCTGCACGCTTATGCAGCGCATTCGTTGCTTCAGCAGGCGCCCAAGAGGACCGGGCTTGCCTCGGCCTGCCAGGCGTTCGGCCATCGCGAACTACTCGGCGCGCTGCGTAGTTTCGGGCTGGCTCTGGAGCCGGAAGTAACCATCAACGCCTAGCTCGTCGCCCTCGTCATCATGTTCACGGCTCCCGGCGTGCATCGCGCCGGGAGCCCCGCCCTGGAGGCTCCCCATGCGTTTGACCGACTATCTCGACAAGGGAGCCTCTCTTGGTTCCACCGCACCGTGTTTGACGATGGGGGAGCGCACTCTCTCCTACAGTGAGGTGCAACAGTTCAGCCGACGCTTCGCAGCTTCGCTCGCTGCTTCGGGCATCGCGGCGGGCGAGAAGGTCGCGATTCTGTCCGGCAATGACCCGATCTCGTTCTCCTGCGTATTCGGTATCAGTAGGGCTGGCGCGGTCTGGTGCCCGATTAACCCTCGCAACGAAGCTGCGGAAAACCGAGACCTGTTGGATCTGTTCGATTGTCGCGCTCTGTTCTTCCAGAAGTCCTATGCGCCGCTTGTCGACCAGATCAAGGACGCGCTTCCACAGTTGGTGACGCTCGTCTGTATCGACGGCGAATGGGATTCGGCACAGTCCCTCGAAAGCTGGCTCGGGGAAGAAGAACTCGATGTCGCGGCGCCCGACGACGTCACCATGCTGGTCGGTACCGGTGGTACGACGGGCCGCCCCAAGGGCGTGATGTTGACCGGGCACAACATCGAGACGATGACCGCAATCACTTTGATGAGTTATCCATTCGAGGGGCGCCCGGTGTATCTGGCGTTGGCGCCGTTGACTCACGCCGCCGGTGTTTTGTGCTTCCCGATCATGGCCCTCGGCGGCGAAGTGGTGATCATGCCGAAGCCCGATCTCGGGTACTTCCTCGCGAACGTTCAGAAGCACAAGGTGACTCACACCTTCCTGCCGCCGACGCTCATCTACATGTTGCTCGAGCACGAGGACCTCGCGGTAACGGATCGTAGCTCGCTGCAGTGTTTCTGGTACGGCGCGGCACCGATCTCCCCGACCAGGCTAGAGGAGGCGATCGACAAGATTGGACCGGTCATGGCTCAGCTGTTCGGGCAGAGTGAAGCCCCCATGATGATCTCGACGATGTCACCGAAGGAGCATTTCGGCCCGGACGGCACTGTCGCAACGTCACGACTTTCGTCGGCGGGTCGACCTTCGCCGCTGGTGACCGTGGGGATCATGGATGACAAAGGCGCGCTGCTCGGACGTGGCGAGCGTGGTGAGGTGGTGATTCGCAGTTCATTGGTGATGGCGGGTTATTACAAGAACCCCGACGCAACCGCGGAAGCGTCAGCCCACGGCTGGCATCACACCGGCGACATCGGGTACCTGGACGAGGACAATTTCCTGTTCATCGTCGATCGTGCGAAGGACATGATCATCACCGGCGGTTTCAACGTCTATTCGGTCGAGGTGGAGCAGGCACTCATGGCGTATCCGGGGATTCAGGACTGCGGAGTGATCGGGTTGCCGGACGACAAGTGGGGCGAACGTGTTGTGGCAGTGGTGCAGCCACACCTCGGCGCAGACATCGACGGCGCCGAGGTGATGGCTTTCGTGAAGTCTCGCATCGGAAGTGTGAAGACTCCGAAGCAAGTCATCGTCTGGGACGATCTACCTCGCTCCAAGGTCGGCAAAGTTCTCAAGAACGAGATCAAGAGCGAGCTGACTGGCTGAATACCCCCGGAACGCCTATGTTTCACCGCGCGGAGTGCCTGTCGAAACCGACAGGCACTCCGCCTTCTTGTCACCGCGGCCGGTCGATTGCTCACGAATCGAGTACCGATCATCGGGAATCGTGTCTGTGAAGTTCGAATCGCGACCCGCATCGTCTCTGTGTCAGCCATCACAATGATGTGTTCGAATGAGTACGAGGTGAATCATGCGTCACGAAAGAACAGTCACCGAGCAACTTCCCCTTCCGGCCAGGACCGTCCGGAAGGTCATGCTCCGCTTCATGCCGGTCATCGGATTGGCATACATCGTCCTGTATCTCGACCGATTGAACATCGGCGTTGCAGCATTGACGATGAACAAAGAACTCGGAATATCGGCCTCGATGTTCGGGTTTGCGGCCGGAATCTATTTCTGGAGTTACACGATCTGCGAACCCCCCAGCAACTACATCCTCACAAAGGTCGGTGCGCGGCGCTGGATCACACGAATCATGATCACGTGGGGCGTGGTCACCATCGGAACCGCGTTCGTTCAGGGTGCCAGCGGATTGGTGGCAGCACGATTCCTGTTGGGTATTGCCGAAGCAGGCTTTTCGCCCGGCATGCTGTTCTTCGTCTCGAAGTGGTTCCCGAATCGGGATCGAGGCAAAGCAATGGCGTGGATCGTGACCTTCATCTGTATCTCCGGCCTGGGTACTCCGATCACCACACACCTGATGGCTATCGACGGCTTTCTCGGGCTTTCCGGATGGCGATGGGTATTCATTCTCACCGGCGTCCCCGCCGTGGTCATGGCGTTTGTGATCTACAAGGTTCTGCGGGACAAGCCTTCCGAGGCGGAGTTCCTCTCCGAGGAAGAACGCGGTTGGCTCGCCGATACGCTCGAGTCGGAGGCGCAAGAGCGCGAAGCGGTCGTCGGTAAGCACAGCTTCCTCCAGGGACTCGTGCACCCACGAGTACTGGTGTTGATCGCCGTGTTCATCTGTTTCACCTTCAGCCTCAACGGTTTCCAGATTTGGATGCCGCAGATTTACGCGCAATTCGGGATGAGCACCAATCAGATCGGATGGGTTGCCGCACTACCTGCACTGATTGCGATCGGACCGATGATCTGGTGGACGCGCCATTCGGACCGCGCCGGAGAGCGCCCCGTGCACTTCGCCATCGCCGCATCGGTCGCAGCACTCGGTTTTGCTATTGCTGCGCTGTTCTTCACCACACCGGTTGTCGCCATCTTCGGATTCTGCATCGCCGGGATCGGTCTCTACAGTTCGATGAGCATCTTCATCACCATGCCTTCGAGCTTCCTTACCGGCGCTGCCTTGGCGGCAGGTTTCGGTGTCATCAACGGAATGGGTAACCTCGGAGGCTATTTCGGTCCACAGGTCACCGGCTGGATCAAGGACGCGACCAACAGTTTCACACCGGCAATCGGGGTGTACTCCGCGGTGCTGGCGACGGCAGCATTGATCGTGCTGCTGCTCAAGGTGATCACCAGAAAGGCCGACAAGGCCAACGCCCAACTGACTCTGGATTACCGGGCGGAGCGCGACGCCGGAACCTTGGTTGCACCTGAGCAGGTTTGAGCCGAGTCTCGGCCCGGAAGATTCCCGATCAACGGGAATTCTTCATTCTTCAGGCGAGCATGCGCAGGACATCATCACTTATCAGGATCACAGTCGTCGACCGTGGTTTCGTCGGCAACGAACAAACGAGGACTTCGTGAGTAGATACTTCGGGCCTTTGCGCCAATTGGGTTTTGTGGTCAACGACATCGACAGTGCGCTGAAGCATTGGATCGACGTTGTCGGCGTTGGCCCCTTCTTCTTCGTGGAGGACCAACCGTTGAACGACTTCGTCTTCCGTGGCAAGTCGAGTGCGCCTCGATTCAGTGTGGCGCTCGCGCACAGCGGAAGCGTGCAGATCGAGCTGATTCAACAACACAACGATGAGCCGTCGGCATTTCGCGAGTTCGCCGATCGCGGGCTCGAAGGACTTCAACATGTTGCCTACTGGACAACGGATTTCGATCGATATATGGAGGAATCCAAGAACCGAGGGCTCGTCGAATTGCAGAGTGGTAGGTCCGGTAGTGGCGCTCCGGACGAGCGATTCGTGTACTACGAGGACGGCCCGTATCCGGGAACAGTCATCGAAATCTCGGAGGTCAGCGGAAGGAAGGGTGATCTGTTTCGCGCAGTCGAGGCTGCATCGAAGGAGTGGGACGGGTCGAATCCCATTCGCGACATGAGGAAGGTGCTGTAGTCGTGAGTAGGAAGGTAGCGATCGTCACTGGTGGCGCATCGGGGATCGGCCTGGCAACGTGCAAACGATTCGCCGACTTGGGTTGGAATGTCATCTCTGCCGACCTGTCGCATACATCCGGAGACACTGCGCCAGAACCAGATACACGGACAGTCGGCGTTCGAGTGGATGTCACCGATGAGGGGGATATCCGACGGCTTCGCGACGTCGCCGAAAAGCTGTTCGGTCGTGTCGACACGGTTGTGACCTCGGCGGGAACCGCGGACAACGCGCCGATCCGGCACACCACACCCGATCGATTCAGGCGAACCCTCGAGCTGAACCTCGTTTCCACGTTTGCGGTGGTCAGGGAGTTCGTGGATCTGCTCGCCGGAGATGGCGGCGGATCGGTGGTGACAATTGCCTCGGTTTCCGGCCTACGCGGCAGCGTAGACCGTGCCGCGTATTCCGCCTCGAAAGGTGGCGTGGTCGCGTTGACCACACAACTCGCGATCGAGCTCGCCGGCGAGGGGATCCGAGTCAATTGTGTTGCACCGGGTTCGACGCGGACACCGCTTGCAAGTCGGGCCCAGAGCCCTGAAATGCAGAGCGCCATCTTGCAGTCGATCCCGTTGAGCCGTTACGCGGAGCCGGCTGAGATTGCCGAAGTCGTGACCTTTGTCGCTGGTCCCGGCGCCGGTTTCGTGACGGGTCAGACGTGGACGGTCGACGGAGGTCAGTCGATGACAGCCGGTTGGAATCTTGCGAAGGAGCGACATGACTCTTGACGCAACGTCCAATACAACGGAGAAACCGGTAATCATCGGAGTGCACGTCAACGAGAACACCATGCGCGCACCCAATCCCCACATTCCGTGGACGCCCAGCGAAATAGCCGACACTGCTCGCGCTTGTGAGGATGCGGGGGCGTCGTTGATGCATTTTCACGGTCGAGCCGTGGACGGCGGCGTGGATCACTCGGCGGCGACCTACGGAGAGATCGTCGAGCGGGTTCGGGCGGTATCGAATCTGCTGCTTGCGCCGTCGATGGCCAATGTTCCCGGCTACACGATAGATGAGCGGCTGTCGAATCTTGCCCCGAACCAAAGTGATCCGAAACGACGTTCCGACTTCTTGGTCGTCGATATGGGCTGTGCGGCGATGGACTTGATCGATGCGACGACAGGCTTGTTCGCAACCGATTCCAGGGTCTTCGTCAACGACACTCGAACACAGATCGAGTTACTTTCGCGCGCTGGTGAATTGGGTCTGGTGCCGTATCAGACGTCATTCAACGTGAGTTGGACGCGCGCGATCTTCGCCCACGCAAGGGTGCGGAATCCGTCGTCACCATTGGTGATCGCTTTCATTCTCGGTGGTGACGAGTTTCCGGCTGCACATCCGGCGACAGCAGCAGGGCTACGTGCGCAACTGGACCTCCTGCCGACTGATCTTCCAGTGGAGTGGATCGTCTCGGCCTACCGAGGCAATGTTCTTGCAGCAGCGGAGGAGTCGATCAAGCGCGGGGGCCATGTAGCAATCGGTGCCGGTGACTACCACTACGAAGAACTGGGATACCCCTCCACACCTGATCTGGTCGCCGAAGTTGTTTCGATCGCTCGGCGGTACGGGCGTGAACCCGCAAGTCCTGATCAGGCACGTCGAATTCTAGGGGTGGATGTCCATGCGAGTAGTTGAAACCGAAGGTGCCGAACCTACTTTGGTTCATTCCTCTAACGGAAAGAGAGTGTGGATCATGGATTCGATTGCGTTTGCTTCCTCGGCTCAGGCCGGTGATGTGATCGTGACCGGATCACACGGAGGGACGAGTGCTGGAGAGTACGCCGTCGGGTTCGGGGTTCGTGTTGTGGTGTGCAATGACGCCGGCATAGGGAAGAACAAGGCAGGAATCGCAGGTTTGGCTGCGATCGACGCCCAGAAGATCGTCGGCATTGCAGTCGGACACGAGAGTTCGCGTATCGGAGATGGCAAGGACGTGTGGGAGTGCGGCATCGTGACGTATGCCAATCCGACTGCAGTCGCAGCGGGTGTGCGTGTGGGCAGCCGCGTTTCCGAAGAAGTGCTGGCACTGATAGAGAGGAGCGTCGACTGATGTTTCGGAACATTGTCGGTGTGGAGAACGGTAGACAGATTGTCGTCATGGACAGTATGTCGCAGATCGAACGGTCGGACCGCGACCGCATCGTCGTTGCGGCATCCAACGGCGGTCAAGAGTCAGGGCGGATGGCGATTGCGACGGGCTGTGCGTTGGCTGTGCTGAACGATGCCGGAATCGGCAAGGACAACGCGGGGATCATCGGAATCGTCCGCATGGGAGATTCGGGACTTGCCGGCGTAGCGGTCAGTCACGACTCTGCCGAGATCAGCAATGGAATGGATATGTGGCACAACGGAACTGTTTCGTATGTCAACGAGCCCGCAGCGGCGGCTGGGATACGGGTCGGTGACAACGTTCGCACGTGTGTGAGTGCGTTTGCGGTTCGCTTCCCTGTCGGCCCAATGTCGGCGTCCGAGAGTTCGTCATGATCGGCCATGTGGTCAACCGGCCCGAGGATGTAGTCCGCGAAGCGCTCGAAGGACTTCAGATCCTGCACCCGGAAATGCTCTCCTACCACCGAGATCCGTTGTTTGTGACTCGCGCGGTTGTCGCCCGAGACAAAGTTGTGTTGGTCTCAGGTGGCGGGGCCGGGCATGAGCCGTTACACGCGGAGTTCGTCGGATCCGGCATGTTGGACGCCGCAGTTCCTGGGTCGGTCTTCGCCAGTCCCACAGCCTTTCAGATCCGTGCTGCGGTCAATGCTGTCGAGACCGGACGGGGTGCACTTCTCATCGTGAAGAACTACACCGGAGACAAACTGAATTTCTCGATCGCGGCCGAGTTACTCGGAACTGAGCGGCAAGTGGAGATCGTGATGGTCGACGACGACCTCGCGACGACGACTGCAGACGAGGGTGGACCTGGACGTCGTGGTACCGCTGCGGTAATCGCCGTGGAGAAGATTTGTGGGGCGGCCGCGGAACGGCACTGGGCGCTTTCCGAGATCGCTGACCTGGGGCGCCGGGTGGTGGCGGCGTCGGCGACGTTGGGTGCAGCTTTCCGCTCGTGCACGGCTCCCGGACAGGATCGTCCGTCCTTCGAACTGGCGCCGGGGGAGATGGAGTTCGGCATCGGAATCCATGGCGAGCGTGGACGTGAGACGCGTCCGACGGTTCCTGCCGCCGAACTCGTGGCGCAGTTGTCGGAGCCGATCCTCGATGCTGTCGGGGTGGAGCGCGGGGATGGTGTGATAGCGATAGTGAATGGGCTAGGGGCAACCCATGGACTCGAATTATCGATTGCCACTGCAGAATTGAAGTCTTTCCTCGGGGATGCCGGTATCGGTTTGGATCGGGTGATTGCAGGTTCTTTCGTCACTGCATTGGATATGCACGGGCTCTCTATCACCCTTCTCCGTTCGACCGAGGAGTTTCTGGATCTTTGGGATGCAACGGTACGCACTCCCGCACTCGCTTGGTAACTCGAATATGCACTACTGAAAAGAGTTTCATGATGACAACGTTGAGCGTTGGGGACACTCGGGCGTGGATCGATCGATTTGCCGACGCCGCCGAAGATCAATTCGATTCCCTCACAGATTTGGACCGGCTTGTCGGAGACGGCGATTTCGGAATGAATCTGCGGACGGGCCTGCGAAGTGCGGTGCAACGACTTCGTTCCGACCCGCCGACCAGTCCTGGTGAAGTGTTCGCCCGTACGTCGGATGCGTTTCTCGGCATCGGTGGGACAAGCGGACCACTTCTCGGTCTGTGGTTCGGCCGGATCGGAGCAGTCTCTGGAGTTGAAGTGACCGCAACAGACTTGGCTTCTGCCCTAGGTACGGCGACAGCTGCGGTGCAGCGTCTCGGCAATGCCCAGGTGGGTCACAAGACCATGGTCGACGCCATGGTCCCCGCAACCAGCGCATTGACCGAGGCGGCAGTCAGCGGGGCAACCTTGTCTGCTGCCTTGAGCTCTGCGGCCACGGCTGCGAGGCTCGGCGCCGAATCGACTCGCGCGATGCTCGCCCGCCGCGGACGCGCGACCTACGTGGGAGAACACGCCAGGGGCGTCGAGGACCCTGGGGCATCGGCGATTGCCATGTTCTTCGCCGCATCCAGCTACAAGAGCGTTCCGGCATGAGCGATCTGCGAGACAAGGTCATCGTCACAGTTGCCCCGACGGGTGGCTTCCTCACTGTTGCCGACAATCCGTTCATTCCGACTCAGCCTGAGCAGATTGCGGCGGATGTGGCACGCTGCCACAGCGCTGGAGCCAGCGTGGCAGCACTTCATGCTCGACGACCGGACGATCAAGCGACCTGTGATGCCGCAATCTATCGGCGGATGAATACGCTTGTCCGCCAAAGCTGCGACATCGTGATCAACAACTCGACCGGCGGCGGAGTCAACGGTGACATGGTGAGTGTTCGCAGTGACGGAACGCGCGTCGTGGACTGGGACGCGAGGCTGCAGGGCCTGCATGGCGGAGCAGACACATGCACGCTCGATGCCATCACGGCCTATGTGACATCACCGGTCGGTGAGGTACTGATGGACACGCCGCCCAGTCGTGCCGCCGAACTGGCAGCGTCAATGCGCGAACTAGGAATCAAACCTGAATGGGAGGCCTTCAGCCCGTCACATCTGCTCCAGGAGATACGTACGTTGACCGAAGAGCAGCCTGGCCCGCACCTCGTCAATCTTGTACTGGGACTTGATCGAACTTTTCAGAATGCGATGCCGTACTCCCCGCAGATCTTGCAGCAGATGGTGGAACACCTACCGGAGAAATCGGTCTTCTCCGTGAGCATCAGCGGGCCAGATCAACTGCGTGGTCTGACTCATGCACTCGTGCTCGGTGGGCACGTGCGTGTGGGAATCGAAGACTATCCGTTTCTCGCGAATGGGGAGCCGGCCGAGAACGTTCGTTTGGTGGAGAACATCGTCGACATCGTCCAGCGACTCGGAATGCAGCCTGCAACACCTGGGGAGGCAAGGGCAATCCTTGGTTTGGAGGGTTCGGATGAGTAGAACACCGACGAGTAGAACACTTCGCTCGCAGGATTGGTTCGGAGGCAATGATCTCAATGCATTCATCCACCGCTCGTGGATGAAGAACCAGGGTATCCCTGATCGGATGTTCGACGGCCGACCGGTTATCGGTATCTGCAACACGTATTCCGAGCTCACGCCGTGCAACGCTCACTTCAGAGATCTGGCCGAGCAGGTGCGACTGGGTGTCATCGAAGCGGGCGGATTTCCAGTTGAGTTTCCGGTGATGTCATTGGGTGAGACGATCATCCGCCCCACCACGATGCTCTATCGGAACCTCGTCAGCATGGACGTGGAGGAGTCGATTCGAGCCAATCCGATCGACGGCGTCGTACTGCTCTGCGGCTGCGACAAAACCACCCCGGCGCTGGTAATGGGCGCAGCCAGTTGTGACCTTCCCACCATTGTCGTATCCGGTGGGCCCATGTTGAACGGCCGCCATCAAGGTAAAACTGTCGGATCTGGAACCTCGGTGTTCGAGATGAGTGAAGCAGTGCGAGCGGGGTGCATGAGCGAATGTGAGTTCAGAGCAGCGGAATCGGCGATGTCTCGATCGCCTGGTCACTGCAACACTATGGGCACCGCGTCGACGATGGCTTCGATTGTCGAGACTTTGGGCCTCACGCTGCCCGGTAATGCTGCGATCCCGGCAGTGGATTCACGGCGACGTGTACTTGCACGCGACAGCGGCGTGAGAATCGTGGAGATGGTCGTCGAGAACCTGACGATGTCTTCGGTCGTCGACCGAAATTCATTCGAGAATGCGATCAAGGTGAACACGGCTATCGGTGGGTCCACCAACGCTGTGGTGCACTTGCTTGCCATCGCCGGGAGGCTGGAAATTCCCCTCGAACTCAGCGATTTCGGGGAGCAGAGTCGTGACGTTCCCCTGCTGGTCAACCTCATGCCTTCGGGTACCTATTTGATGGAAGATTTCTTCTACGCAGGCGGACTGCCCGCGGTGATCGCCGAGCTCGGAGACATCCTCCATCTGGATGCCGCCACGGTTACCGGAAAGACTCTCGGTGAGAACAACTCCGGCGAAACGATTTGGGATGACGACGTAATTCGTAGCACGGCGGCACCGTTGCTGGAGCAAGCCGGCATAGCGGTATTGACCGGCAATCTCGCGCCGAACGGTGCAGTGATCAAGCCGTCTGCGGCGTCGCCCGAGTTGCTCAGCCACGTGGGTCGTGCGGTCGTGTTTCACGGAATGGACGACTTCTCGGCGCGCGTCGACTCGCCGGATCTCGACATCGAAGCCGACGACGTCATCGTCCTCACCGGTGCTGGGCCGAAGGGGTTTCCGGGTATGCCAGAGGTAGGTAATCTGCCACTCCCTCGAAGGCTGCTCGAGCAGGGTGTGCGAGACATGGTCAGGATCTCGGATGCGCGAATGAGCGGAACAGCCTTCGGCACAGTCGTTTTGCACGTTGCGCCTGAAGCGGGAGCCGGTGGGCCTCTCGGCGCGGTCAGGGATGGTGATTTGATCGAGTTGGATGTTGCTCGTGGAGTCTTGCGTGTACTCGTCGACGACGACGAGCTGGCCAGGCGTCTCGAGGCGTTGCCGCCACGCGTACAAAAGAGTACGAGTGGGTATCAACGACTGTTCGTGGATCATGTGATGCAGGCCGACCGCGGAGTCGATTTCGATTTCCTGGTGGGCAGGCGTGGAACGGAGGTACACGGTGACAATCACTGAGCGTGTCGGCCGAGTCGTGGTCGTGACCGGTGCAGGGTCGGGACTCGGCCGCGCAATGGCCAGAGGTCTACTCGATGCAGGACACCACGTTGTATTGGCTGGTCGAAACAGCGTGAGCTTGGAAGCGACAGGTGGGGGTCACGAGCGTGCAGTGGTAATTCCCGCTGATGTGTCCTCGCCCGAATCGGTTCACCGGTTGTTCACATCCGTGACTGAGCGTTTCGGCAGACTCGATGTGCTTGTCAACAACGCAGGGACATTCGGGCCGTCGGGGAGTGTGGACGAGATCGATCCTGAAGCGTGGAAGGCGACAGTCGCAGCCAATCTCACCGGCGTATTCCTTTGTGCGCGTGAAGCGATTCGTATCATGAAAACACAGGATCCGAGAGGAGGCCGGATCATCAACAACGGGTCGCTCTCCGCTCACACGCCCCGGCCTGACAGTGCCGCCTACACCGCGACCAAACACGGTGTGTCAGGTTTGACGAAGTCGATCTCTCTCGACGGCCGAGAATTCGACATCTGTTGCAGTCAAATCGACATCGGCAATGCGGCAACTGACATGACAGCCGGAATCGGCCACTCGGCACGACAAGCTGACGGCACCACCAGGCCCGAGCCGACATTCGATCCTCGTCATGTCGCGAACACCGTTGTGCAACTGATAGATCTACCACTCGACGTGAATGTCCCGACTCTGACGATCATGGCAAACCGGATGCCGTACGTCGGGCGCGGTTGACGGCGTCAGCGTCGTTGTAGGACAGGGCGGACGACGGACTGGGCGCTCGAGAGATCGCGTGAGATGGCGATTGCCGTCGTCCGCACCGCCGCGTCGATACGGGTCAGATTGATTCGGCCTGCCATACCGGAAATGGAGATGGCGCCGAGGACGTCTTCGTCCGGGCCGAATATTGGTGCTGCGGCGCCGACGATCCGGGGAAATGCTTCCTGGCGGTCGAAGGCGACACCACGCTTGCGAACACGATCCAGTTCTCGGTGGAAGAGTTCGGGGTCGGTGATGGTGTTCTCGGTGTGTGCTTCGAGGACAGTGGGCATCGTGAAATCCCGAGAGTTGGTGAACGCCAATACTGCTTTGCCGGAACAACTTGCGTGTGCAGGCCACCGACCACCGATTTGCTGCGGAAGGCGTGGTCCGTCGTCGCCACGGAAGACATCAAGGTAAACCACGTCGAAACCGTCCAATACAGCGAGTCCCACGTTGTGCCCCGTTGCTTCACGCAAGGCCGAAAGGTGGCGCCGCGCTGCTTCGCGGAGGTTTCGCTGCCGTGGAACAGATTCGCCGATCTCGAACAGGAGGAGACCCAAGCGGTAGTTGGTTCCTTGCCGTTCGAGCAACCCGACTCGGACGAGATCGTCGACCATTCGATACACCGTTGTTTTGGCCATGCCTGTCCGTCGAACAAGCGCGGCTGCGCTGAGAACGCCTGAGCTGTCACGAAAAGTCTTCAGGATCTCGGTGGAACGACCAATTGCGGAAACCTCGCCATCGGCCCGATGAATGGGACTCACCGAACTATTCTGTCTGCCTGATGCGCGATTGTCGAGGGGCAATCGCGCATCAGATCACGCAGGTCTTCCGGTGATGGGATCGCCGGATATCGTCACGACTCGCACACCACGTCTTCGGCGGGCAGTGAGCCGTCGAGCAGGTACGAGTTGACGGCGGCGTTTGCGCAAGTATTCGCGTAGCCGGGGAACACCGCATGAGTGCGGCCTGGAACTGTCACGAGCCGTGAACCTTTCATCGCTTCATGCATGCCGAGGCCTTCGTCGTACGTCGTGCGGGTGTCACCGGTTGCCTGGATCTGCAATGCCGGAACATTGTTGTCGATGTCGATCCGCTTCGGGGCCTCACTGCGCCAGAACGCGCAGGGCATGATCGTGTTGTGCGTACCGGCGAAGATCGGCTGATCACCACGGTGCTCCTCCAACTTGTTGCGATACCACGCGGGATCGCTCGGCATCGACACGTCTCCGCAGACAATGGCGATTGTTCCGGCATAGTCAGGGCCGGTCCCCAATTCGGTCTGGAACCATGCCTGCATCAGTCCCGTCAGCTGGGGATGGATGTCCTCGACGGTCTTGCCTGCGGCGAGTTCGCGCAACTGAACCAATACCTGCGCGAATGCCTCGCTTTCCTTTTCGGTGTCCCCGGTTCCGTTGACGTACATCAGGAATGGAAGGACGTGATCGTCGACGGCGTAGTCACCGATCTGAATCGGAGTGGTGGCCGCGTCCGAGATCAGCTTCTCGATGAGGGCGCGAACTTCGGCGGGCGTCGATCCGAGTGCATAGGTGGAATTGCGTTCTGCTGCCCACTGTGAGAATCCGTCGATCGCTTTCTCGTTGGCCGGGCCCATGTCCTGGAACATCTCGTATCCGTATTTCTTCGGGTCCGGTGCACTGTCGAGAACCACACGGTCGATCCTGTCTGGGAACATTTGAGCATAGGTCGCACCAAGATATGTGCCGTACGACCACCCGACGTACGACGCCTTCTCCTGGTCGAGGGCGCCACGAATCACGTCGAGGTCGCGGGCGATGTTCTGAGTATTGATGTGCGGCAGATAGTCCGGGTACTTGTCCCAGCATGTGTCAGCGGCTTCGCGTGCGAGCGCAACACTTTCGTTCCACCCTTCCTCTGTGGTACCCGGTGAACGCATCCATGTCATCTGCTCGACGCCGCAGTCGATCGGCGTGCTCTTGCCGAGCCCTCGGGTGTCCATGCCGATGACGTCGTATGCCGCTGCGACTTCCGGTGTCATCCCGGCATTCAGAATCTCGGGCAATCCCAGTCCTCGGCCACCCGGGCCACCAGGGTTGGTGAGCAGGATCCCGCGTCGCTGTGCAGGGTCGGTGGATGCGACCCGCGAGATCGCCACTTCGATCGTCTTGCCGTCAGGGGCGGAATAGTCCAAAGGTACTGTGACCATGGCACAGTCACTTGCCGTCGATGTTCCGGTGTCTGTGGCGCATGGCCCCCATTCGACATCCTGGTCGTAGAACGCGCTGAGATTCGATTGTGGATCTTCCTGCGGAGCAGCAGGATCCGAGCACGCCGCCAGCGCAGGTACGGCGAGTGCGGCAGCGGCGATTGTGGTAGCCAGCCACTTTCGTGGTCGAGGCGTGCGTGATCTGGGCATGATGGATCCAGTCATTGTCGTGTCGTGTCCTTGTTTCGAGCCCATTTTCGGGCAGCGTTGATCACCCCACTTCCGATGTGGGGATTCAGTGGCGGAGTTTCAGGGTCGAGACTGGCGGGCAGCGAACTCGGCCGCTACAGCCTTCGCGAATCTTTCCTGGGTCGGGGTTCTTCGATCTGCTTGGTGCTCGCGCAGCACCGCTACCAACCGGGTGGGTGAAGGGCGTTCCGGTGCGGCCTGTTCAGGAAGCACTCTCTCGGTGAAATCGCAGAACTGAATGGCAAGGGCCGCAATCGTGTCGGCGTCCGCCGGAGCGTCGGTGAGGGCGTACATGCGAGTAATCAATTCGATTGCCTGCTTGCGGTTCGGCTTCGCCAACGCCCGGCGGTGTGCGCTCAGGAGTGAATCGCAGACTTCGGGATCACCCCCGGAGACGGTGAGCGCGAGGATCAGGAGTTCGCGCTCGTTGTCGATCCACGCTGTCGGTGCACCGGCAACGACATACTGTGCGAGCACTTCCGAAAACGCGTCGGGTAGTTCGGGATCGGCGTTGCGGCGTAGCGACTCGATGTGAGCACGTTGAACCGCGATCTGTTCGGCCTTGGCTGCCAGTTCCTTGTCGAGTGCGTCGAGTGCGGACCGGGTGTCGTGAGCGTCGCCGTCGAGCAGTTCGGCGATCTTGGCAACAGGAATCCCCAGATCGCGCAGGCGGCGGATGCGGCTCAGTCGTGCCAGGTCCACCGCCCGGTACATGCGGTAGCCGTTGGGTTGGCGTTGTGGTTCTTCGAGAAGCCCGTTCGAGTGGTAGTAGCGCACGGATCTGACGGTGGTGCCGGCCAGATTCGCCAGCTCGCCGATGGTCATCATCGCCTCGCCCTCCCGTTTGTCGATTCGGATTTCGTCTGTGGAAACCATTCTCCAACCCTGACGCGGCGTCAGGGTCAAGGTGCGCGCCGGAGAACGTGACCGTTGACACGTTAAGGGCATAGCCTTAATCTGGATTTTGTCCGTTACGACATCGTCGATTCCGAGGAAGTGCCTTGATGGCTACCCTTTTGCCTGCGGCAACGATCTTTCCGATCCCCACCGATCCGCTTGCTGCCTATGGTCCACTTGTCGCTCGCCGGAATCCCGAGTCCGTAGTTCCGGCGCCGTACGAACACTTTGCGGTCAAGGCGGTCACGCCGACGATCGGAGCGGAAATCTCCGGCATTCGACTCGGTGGGGACCTGTCTGATGCCGTGATTGCGGAACTTCGCCGCGCTCTCCTCGAATGGAAAGTCCTCTTCTTTCGGGATCAGGACCTCGGCCGAGCAGAACATCGAGCTTTTGCCGAGCGTTGGGGCGATCTCGAACAGCATCCGTTCTTCAAGTACACGCAGCCAGGGCAGACGGACGTCGATGTCACGACGCTGGCCAAGGATGCGATGGTCGGCGGCGTCGAGAACAACTGGCACAACGACGTGACGTGGCACGAGTTTCCTTCATTTGCAGCCGTACTTCGTGCAGTCGAGGTGCCAGAGGTGGGTGGTGACACGTTGTGGGCTGACACCGCTGCTGCCTACGATCTGCTTCCGGAAGACGTCAAGAAGCGTATCGACCCGCTTGTTGCAGAACATGATTGGATCAACTCGTTCGGCAGGTCGATGCCGGCGGATGCGGTCGAGATGTTGCGTCCGAAGTTCCCTGCGGTGCAGCATCCGGTGGTTCGGGTCATTCCGGAAAGCGGCAGGCGGGTGTTGTTCGTCAACATGACCTTCACGCAACGGATCTTGGGCGTATCCGAAGAGGAATCGAACGAACTTCTCACGATGCTGTATCGCCACGTCAATCGTCCGGAATTCCAGGTCCGACTGAAGTGGGAGCCGAATACTGTTGCCTTCTGGGACAATCGGACCTGCCAGCATTACGCGGCCAGTGACTACTTCCCGGCTCGTCGTGTGATGGATCGAATCTCGATTGTCGGCGATCGGCCAGTGGGCGTCGGGGACTGATACGACGCTCAGCGCCTCACGATGTCTACTACGAATAGTAGTAACGCACCTCACATAGTTTTTCGACGCCTTGTCGATATGATTTCGACAAGGCGTCGATAAAAGTCGGCGTGACTCGCACCGACGACTTTGGAGCTTCCCGAATGTTCCTCGCCCTGCGTGAACTGTGGTTTGCGCGAAACCGATTCCTCTTGATGGGCGCCGTGGTTGCCCTCATCTCGATCTTGATGGTGATCCTGTCCGGCCTCTCGTCCGGCCTGGTCAACGACGGTGTCTCCGCTTTGCAGCGGACGCCGATCCAGGCGTTTGCCTTCGCCCCGGACACCAAAGCCGACTCGGCGTTTTCGCGCTCGGTCGTCACCGAAGAGCAGGCGCAGGCATGGCGCATGCAACCCGATGTCCAAGACGCCGAGCTCTTCGGCAACATGATCGTCAATGCAAAAACTCGCAGTGGCACGCCTGTCGATCTCACGCTCTTCGGTATCGAACCTGGCTCCTTCCTCGAGCCCGTCACCGCCGACGGGAGGGGACTGCAAGCCGACACGGACATCATCGTCAGCTCTACCTTCCGTGATGATGGTGTTGCGATCGGTGACACGGTGATACTCGATCGACTCGGTACGGAGCTGACAGTTGTCGGATTCACCGAAGACAAGCGCACTTTCGGGCACGTAGACGTCGCCTACCTGCCCCTGCGTACCTGGCAGGAGGTTCACGCCGGTGCCAAGATCGGCGAAACCGCCAACGCCAGTGCCTATTCCGAAGCGAGTGTCGTTGCGATTCGGGGCCTGGACGATGTAGTGCCGGACCTCGTGTCGGGAGATGCGGCGGCGGGAACGTCTGCAAAGACGCTCGAGGAATCTTTCGACTCCTCACCGGGCTTCTCCGCGGAAATGATGACAATGTCGATGATCAAGGCGTTTCTGTACGCGATCTCCGCACTGGTCGTCGGCGCATTCTTCAGTATCTGGACAGTTCAGCGTGGTCGCGAACTCGCAGTGTTGCGTGCGATGGGAGCCTCCACCGGCTTTCTGCTTCGCGACGGCATGGCACAGGCACTGGTAGTGCTGCTTGGTTCCATCGGCATCGGTGTGTTGCTGGGCTTGGGGCTCGGCTCGGGACTCGAAGGCGGTGGGATGCCGTTCGCTCTGGAGTCCGGCCCTGTCGTCAACGGCGCAGTGCTCTTGGCGGTACTCGGGCTGATCGGCGCAGCCGTTTCCATCGTCCGCGTTACGCGTGTCAACCCGCTCACCGCATTGGGGGAAAACCGATGACCACAGTCGAAAAAACCACTACCGGACTGGTATTGACCGCTGTCAGTCTTCGATTCGGTGACGGTGACTCCACAGTGCTCGCCCTCGACAACGTGGACCTCGAGGTCGCGGGCGGCGAACTCGTCGCGATCGTCGGGCCGTCAGGGGCTGGAAAGTCGAGCTTGCTCGCTGTGGCCGGCGGACTCGGTCGGCCGTCGAGTGGAACGATTGTCATCGACGGCGTCGACGTGTCGGCGATGCCGGCCCGTGCATTGGCCAAACTTCGACGAGACAAGGTCGGCTTCGTCTTTCAATCCGGCAATCTGATTCCAGCGCTGACGGCGCGCGATCAGCTTCGGCTGATTCCCAAGCTCACGGGGCGGCCGGGGCGCGATCCCGAGGAATTGCTCGACTCGGTCGGTATGAGCCACCGTGCGGATCGTCGACCTGGTCAACTCTCCGGCGGCGAACGACAGCGCGTCGGAATCGCTCGGGCATTGATGAGCAATCCCTCGCTACTGCTCGTCGACGAACCGACGGCTGCTCTCGACCGAAAACGTAGCCATGAGGTGGTTGAACTGCTCTCGCGCGAAACTCACGAGGCCGGCGTCGCTACGATCATGGTGACCCACGATCACGACGTGCTCGGGCACTGCGACCGCATCCTCGAAATGGTTGACGGTCGATTGCGTCAGAGCGAGTAAGCCCGCAAGGGGACTGGAGGAGATTCGGTGCCGAGGATCGATGCCCCCACTGTGGTCGAGCATCGTGCTGCTCAGCGGCGTGCCCTCCTCGACGCTGCACACGCTCTTCTGTCCGAGACCCCGGACCGGCCGCCGGGGCTCGGTGAGGTGGCAGCGAAGGCCGGGCTCGCCAGGTCGAGTGCCTACCACTACTTCCGGTCCCGAGAAGATCTCCTCAGTGCCGTCGTCGAAGACATGTTCCCGCGCTGGAACGACAAGATCGTCGAGGCGATGGCAGGCGCAGACGATCCGGTATGGGCGTACGTCGAGGCAAACCTCCAGCTGGTTGCCGACGGGGAGCATGCGATAGTCGGAGCGCTGGCGACGCTGACCCCGCAAACGTTTCGAGATTCGCGGATCATGGAAATGCACGACAGTCTTGTGCTTCCGCTTGTCGAGGCCCTTCGCCTCCGTGGCGTGTCGGACCCGAAGCTCACCGCCAAGTTGATCAACTCGCTGGTGCATACGGGTACTGAACTGATCGAATCCGGTTGCAGCATGGACGAAGTCAGGTCCGCCGTGCGTGAGGTCCTCGCGTGACGGGCAGCCTCAGGCCGTAATCAGATCCATCCGAAGGTACTCGGTGATGCGGAGCAGTCTCGGGGGTTGGGACACATCTGAGGAAAGTGCTTGAAATGCTTCGTCTTTCGTGACGAGGCGCGGGGCGCCAAGGCGCACCTCCGTCTCGTCGACCGACAGTCGAGCGCTTCCCGCTTTCAAGACGTTCTGCACCCAGTCCGAGCCTGATCCGTACACCAGAATGAAGACATAGCCACCCTCGACCGGATAGGCGTCGAGAGGTGTCCGGTAGGTCGTGCCGGATGTGCGTCCGACGTGTGTCAGTACCGGCCATTTCCCGCTCGAGATCGCACGAGGATTGAACACTCGCTTGTTGACATGTCCCCACCATCTCGGCATCGGCATTGCGGTCTCCCTTCGCGAGCGCCTTACGAACGTAAGGCTGACTTACACCTGTAAGGGTGACTTACGGATGTAAGGTTGTCAACGTATTCGTTCCTCGGAGGGGAGTCTGTGTGTCACGGCAACCGCGACAGTCGCTGAACAGGACTCGCGTGATCGAGGGTGCGATCCGCGTTGCCGACGCGGGTGGTGTCGAGGCCGTCACGATGCGACGGGTGGCCCAGGAGTTGGGCATCGAGGCGATGTCGCTCTACCACCACGTTCCCAACAAAGATGCGATTCTCGACGGCGTCGTCGATGCGGTCTTCGAGGCGATCGACCTACCCGACGGCGAGTGTGCGGATTGGCGAGATGCAATCCGTGGACGCGCCTTTTCCGCTCGCACAGTCCTGTCGCAGCACCGTTGGGCTCTCGGTTTGCTGGATTCGCGACGCAACCCTGGCTCGGCGACCCTGCGTCATCTCGACGCTGTGCTCGGAGTGCTCCGGAAGGCCGGGTTCACACTCCCGATGGCCGCCCACGGAGTCTCGCTGATCGACAGCTACATCGGCGGATATGTTCTCCAGGAGGCGAATCTGCCGATCAGCGGGCCCGTCGACGTCGAAGAAGTTGCGAGTGACATCCTCGAGCACCTTCCGGCTGGAGAGTTGCCCTTCCTTCACGAGATGATCGTCGATCACGGTCTGAGTCCGGCTTACGACCACACGCGTGAGTTCGCCTACGGTCTCGATCTCATCCTCGATGCGCTGGAGGCGCGCCGATGCTAGCGCCGAACCGGCACGTGCTTGGTGACTATCCGGTGGATCAGGCGAGCAGCGGTCCGGGCAGTGCGATTGTCGATGTCGAGGCTCGGGTTCAGTTCGGCGACATCGAGAACCGCGAGCTTTCCGCTGGATGTGACTCGATCACATACGTATTGGATTGCTTCCAGGCTGACGCCGTAGGCCGCGGGTGCGCTGACGCCCGGCGCCACGGCGGCGGGAAGCACGTCGAGGTCGATGGTCAGGTAGACCAGATCGACGTCGTCGAGGAAGTCTGCGAGGAACTGATCCACGACGCCTCGACCGATCACTCCGCATTCTTCGTCGAGCAGATAGCGAACGCCAAGGCGGTGAGCCGTGTCGAACAGAGCAGTGGTGTTGCTCGGTTGGCTGATTCCGATCACGCTGTACTGATGTGAGGTGCCTGCCGCGGCTTCGTCCTCGGCGATCTGACGAAAAGGCGTGCCGGAACTGGGGATCGGGTCGCCACGTAGATCGAAGTGCGCATCCAAGTTGAGGATTCCGAGTTTGGCTCCGGCTGTTCGCAACTCGGAGCCCGCGACGCCGAGGTATGTACCGTAGGCGATTTCGTGTCCTCCCCCGAGAACCACGGGGAAGTGTCCCGAATCGAGCGCGGCACTGACGGCGTTCCCGAGTGCGGACTGACCGGCCTCGAGTTCTTCACCCGACACGGCAACGGTTCCCGCGTCCTGAATCTGCAGTGGTTCGGCCAGCGCCATGGAGGCCAACCCCGCTCGCAATGCGTCCGGGCCATCCGCGGCGCCGCGGCGGCCGTTGTTGCGGCGGACTCCTTCGTCGCTGGAGAATCCGATCAGAACACAGTCGCCGGGAGCTGTTTCGGCTGAATACGGTTGCACGGCATGATGCCACCGCAGATGCTCGGCAGTGGTGCCGTCGGAGCGCCCGGTCCACGGCTTGGGTTCGATGTCGACTGCGATCTGATTTGCCACGACGGCCTCCCGGTGAGTGTATTTCAGTAGCTTGTGGCGAGTGCGCCGTTTTTCCAGACCTCGCGCACCAGTGGCACGCCCGGGCGGTAGGCGAGGTGGAGGTACGACGGTGCATCGAGCGCGATGGCGTCGGCACGTGTTCCGAGAGAAAGGGTTCCGACGTCGGTGCGCTGCAGCGCCCGAGCGCCACCTGCAGTGGCTGCCCAGACTGCCTCAGCGGGCGTCATGTGCATGTCTCGCACCGCAATTGCGATGCAGAACGGAAGGCTCGTGGTGTAACAGGTACCGGGATTGCAGTCGGCGCCCAGAGCTACGGTGACTCCGGCGTCCAGCAGTGCGCGTGCGTCGGGGTACTTGTTGCGGGTGGAGAAGTCGGCGCCGGGCAACAGTGTTGCGACGGTGGAACTCTGAGCCAGGGCGTCGATGTCCTCGGCGGTGACGTACGTGACGTGGTCGACGGACGCTGCTCCCATCTCGACGGCGAGCTGAACTCCTGGCCCTTCGCCGAGCTGATTGCCGTGGACGCGGGGGATCAGTCCGGCGGCTACGCCTGCGCTCAGGACTGCATGAGCCTGTTCGCGGTTGAATGCTCCTCGCTCGCAGAAGACATCGATCCACTTCGCGTGTGGCGCACAGGCAGGGATCATCTCGTCGCACGCCATGGCGACGTAATCATCGGCGCGGCCGGCATATTCGGGTGGTGGAACATGGGCGGCCAGCAGTGTGACCTCGTCGGTGAACTGTCCGGCGATCAGTGCGCTGCGTAGTTCGCTCTCGGTGTTCTGCCCGTACCCGGTCTTGCATTCGACGGTTGTGCTGCCCGAGCGCAGGGATTCGTCGAGTAGGCGCCGAACATTGGCCTGCAATTGCTCGTCGGTGGCCGAGCGCGTCGCTTCGATGGTGTTGCGAATGCCGCCGGCGGCGTACTTCTCGCCCGCCATGCGAGCTGCGAATTCCTCGGCCCGCTCGCCACCGAACACCAGGTGCGAGTGACTCTCCACGAAACCGGGGAGCAGGGCCCGACCGCCGATATCCTGACCGATATCGGCAGCCGGGGCGTCGGCGGAATCGCCGACCCAAGCAACAACGCCGTCGTCGAAAACGATTGCCGCGTCGTGTCGTACGCCGAGCTTGCCCTCACCCAGAGTCGGGTCATTGGTGACGAGGGTTCCGATGTTGGTCAGAACTGTGGTTCGAGAACCATTCGTGGTCAATGTCATTCCTAACTCAGTGTGAGGTGGTGGAGCTGTTTCAGTTCTCGGTCATCGGGATACGGACGCCGCGCGTGGCCGCCGTGTCGATGGCGTGGTCGTATCCTGCATCCGCATGCCGGATGACGCCCATCCCGGGATCGTTGGTGAGAACCGCTTCGAGCTTCTTGGCTGCGAGTTCGGTGCCGTCGGCGATGCACACCTGTCCCGCGTGGATGGAGCGTCCCATACCGACGCCGCCGCCTTGGTGAAGTGAAACCCACGAAGCGCCGGACGCGGTGTTGACCAGGGCGTTGAGCAGCGGCCAGTCGGCGATCGCGTCGGACCCGTCGATCATCGATTCGGTTTCGCGGTACGGCGAGGCGACCGATCCCGAGTCGAGGTGATCGCGGCCGATGGCGATCGGCGCGGACAGTTCGCCCGAGGCGACCATCTCGTTGAACTTGAGGCCCGCGAGGTGGCGCTCACCGTATCCGAGCCAGCAGATGCGGGCCGGAAGGCCCTCGAAGGCAACCTTTTCGCCTGCCATGGTTATCCAGCGACGCAGGTGCTCGTTCTCGGGGAAGAGTTCGAGGATGGCCTTGTCGGTGGCCTCGATGTCCTTGGGATCACCGGAGAGAGCTGCCCAGCGGAAGGGGCCGAGACCTTCTTCGAAGAGCGGGCGGATGTAGGCCGGAACGAATCCTGGGAAGTCGAAAGCGCGGTCGTAGCCGGCCTTGCGGGCCTCGTCACGGATGGAGTTGCCGTAGTCGAACACCTCGGCGCCGGCGTCCATGAATCCGACCATGGCCTTGACGTGCGCGGCCATCGCGTTGCGGGAATCTTCGGTGAACTTCTGCGGATCCTTCTCCGACATGATCTTCATGTCGGGGAAGTCGATCCCGATCGGCAGGTAGGCGAGGGGATCGTGGGCCGAGGTCTGGTCGGTGACGATGTCGATGGGGGCCTTCATCTCCAGCAGCGCCGGGAAGATCTCTGCCGCATTGCCTTCGAGGCCGATGGAGAGCGGCTTCTTGGCGTCGCGTGCCGCTGTCGCCAGTTCGAGCGCGTGCTCGATGCTGTCGGCCTTGGTGTCGAGGTACTTGTGGGCGATACGACGGTCGATGCGGGTGATGTCGCAGTCGACGCAGATCGCGACGCCGTCGTTCATGGTGACGGCGAGAGGCTGAGCGCCGCCCATTCCGCCGAGACCCGCAGTGAGGGTGATCGTTCCGGCGAGCGATCCGTTGTAGCGCTTCTTCGCGATGGCGCCGAAGGTCTCGTAGGTGCCCTGCAGGATTCCCTGGGTGCCGATGTAGATCCAAGAGCCTGCGGTCATCTGGCCGTACATGGTCAGGCCGAGGTCTTCGAGACGGCGGAACTCTTCCCAGTTCGCCCAGTCACCGACGAGGTTGGAGTTGGCGATCAGCACTCGCGGTGCCCACTCGTTGGTGCGGAAGACACCGACCGGCTTGCCGGACTGCACCAGCATGGTCTCGTCGTTCTTCAGCGTCTTCAGCGTGGCGACCATGGCGTCGAATGCCGCCCAACTACGTGCTGCGCGACCGGTTCCGCCGTAGACGACGAGGCTGTCCGGGTGCTCGGCAACATCGGGGTCGAGGTTGTTCATGAGCATGCGCAGGGCGCCCTCCTGCTGCCAACCGAGCGTCGTGAGCTCGGGGCCGCGGGGAGCACGGACGGGGCGCGGCTCGTGGCCGGGGGTGCTGATTTCCATGGTGTTCTCCTTGCTTAACTGAAGTTCGAAAGATGTTGGGGGATCAGACGCGAGAGTCGGTCATCGCGGTGTGATCGGGGTAGATCATCGACGAAGGTGGATTGCTGGTGCGCTTGGCGAGCGGGTAGTAGATCAGGCCGGTGAACACGATGCCGACGATCCAGGAGATGTCGGCGCCGCCGAGCATGTCCGTGACGGGGCCGGTGTACATCTTCTGGGCGAGGAACGGGATCTGGGCGAGAACGCCGGCGGCGTAGCAAACCAATGCGGTGAAGTTCCATGCTCCGTATCGACCGTTGACGTCGTAGAGCGCCGGAATGTCGATGCGCTCCTTGGAGATCAGGTAGTAGTCGATCAGATTGATCGCACTCCACGGCGTGAACACCATCAGCAACACCAGGACGAAGTTCTTGAAGTTGTCCAGGAAGTCGGCGCTGGCGGCGATGGCGATCAACACCGAGACAGCGGTGAAACCGAGAATGTAGAGGGTACGGGCGGTGCTCGAGATTCGTGACTGGCCGTTGAAGGCTGTGACGGTGGTCAGGATCGACATGAATCCGCCGTACGCGTTGAGCACGTTCACCGTCAGCTTGCCGACCAGGATGACGAAGTAGATCAGGAAGGCGATGGCGGCGGGTCCGGCCAGATCTCCCATGAAGCCGACCTGGTTACCCAGGAACGCGTCGCCGGCGCAGGCCGCGACGAGGGCGCCGAAGGTCATGGACCACTGTGATCCGATGACGCTACCGAGGAACGTCGACCAGAAGGTAGTGCTCTCGGAGGTGCTGCGCGGCAGGTAACGCGAGTAGTCGGCGACGTACGGGCCGAACGTGAGCTGCCAACCGGCGCCCAGCGAGATCGCGAGCAGGAAGGTGACGATGTCGAAGCCCTTGATACCGACGTACGAGGCGACGTCGTACTCGAGGAACAGTCGAACGGCCAGGTAGGAGAATCCGACGATGCCCACGACGGTGGCGATCCTGCCGACGATGTGGATCAGCTTGTAGCCGGTGACCGCGACGAATGCGGTGAGGAGACCGAAGACGACGATGCCGACGGTGGGGCTGTCGATGTGCAGGATCTTGTTGACGGCTTGGCCGGCCAACACGGTGCCGGTGGCAGCGAAGCCGAGGTACATCAGGATGACGAGAACTAGCGGTACGACGGCTCCCTTGACGCCGAACTGGGCGCGACTCGAGATCATCTGGGGGAGGCCCATGCGCGGGCCCTGTGCGGAGTGAAGCGCCATGACAGCGCCACCGAAGATGTTGCCGATCAGAAGTCCGACGATTGCCCAGATGGCGTCCGCGCCGAATACGACGGCGAGAGCACCGTCGACGATTGCCGTGATCTGCATGTTGGCGCCGAACCAGAGAGTGAACTGGCTGCGCGGGGTGCCGTGTCGTTCTGCATCCGGGACGACGTCGATAGTGCGTCGTTCCGGAGTGAGGATGACCTCGGCCGGTCCATCGTGAGTCATAGGCCTGTCTTTCTGCTGCGAGCCCGTCGAGCGACGGAATCGACGTCGGGGTATTGCCCACCTTCTTCGTGCTTGGTGCTTTGCGCCTGGTGCTCTGTGCGCTGGGTCACTGTCACTGCGGATAAATGTATATGCCTGTATATACAGGCGTCAATACCTGAAACCCGATTTCGCGTAAATGCTGTGTAACACCGCTCGAGAATCAGAAACCCTTACCAGGGTTGAGGATTCCGAGTGGATCGAACGCGGCCTTGATCGATCGGTGCAGTTGCATGCTGTCCTCACCGAGCTCGAGAGAGAGCCAGCGACGCTTCAGAACGCCGACGCCGTGCTCTCCGGTCAGAGTTCCGCCGAGTTCGAGAGCACGCCGGAAGACCTCGTCCGCGGCGGTCCACACGGCTTCGGGGGCCGAGCCGTCGGCAGTGCGGTCGAAGACGAAGGTCGGATGGACGTTGCCGTCACCCGCGTGCGCGACGGTCATGATCTTGACCGAGTGCTCGGCGGCAGCCCGGTCGATACTTTCGAGCATGTCGGGCAGTTTCGACCGCGGGACCCCGACGTCTTCCACCAGACATTGCCCGAGTCGTTCGGATGCAGGATAGGCGAGTCGGCGAATCTCGAGTAGCTGTGCGGCTTCTGCTGCGTCCTGTGAGACGGCGACAAAATCGGCGCCGGCCTGCTCGAAGTGCTTCTGCATCGCCGCGGCTGCTGCGTCGGCGTCGACCCCATCGGCCTGTGCGATCAGCATCGCGGCGGTGTTGTCTTCCAACCCGATTCGTTTCCAGTCGTCGACTGCGCGAAGGGTTGCTCGATCGATCAGCTCCAGCAGGCTCGGCCCGATCCCGTCGCGAACGACCGCGGCAACCGCGTCCGCTGCGGAGCGGAGAGAATCGAAACTGCCGACGACGGTGACCGGTGCTCTCTTGGGCCTGGGCTGCAACTTGAGCGTGGCACTCGTGACGACTCCGAGTGTTCCTTCCGAACCGACGAGAAGACTGGTCAAGTCGTATCCCGCAACACCTTTGACGGTCCTTCGGCCTGTCCGCACGATCCGACCGTCGGCGAGCACAACCTCGAGACCCAAGACTGAATCGCGGGTGACGCCGTACTTCACGCAACGAAGTCCACCGGCGTTGGTGGCGATGTTTCCGCCGATCGTGGAGATCTCGAAGCTGCTCGGATCGGGGGCGTACATCAGCCCGTACTCGTCTGCTGCTCGGCTGATGTCAGCGTTGATCACCCCGGCTTCCACGACAGCCAGCTGATCGTCCGGATTGACCTCGAGAATCGAGCGCATGCGAGTGGTCGAGATGACCAGGCAGCCCTCGACGGCTGCCCCGCCACCCGCCAAACCGGTTCCCGCACCGCGGGTTACCACCGGGACACGGTGAGCAGTAGCCCATTTCAGAGCCTCGGAAATGTCGGCCGCAGTTTCAGCGAGCATGACGGCTGCCGGATGGCCGGGTTCGGCGAGATGGGCCTCGTCGCGACGGTACGAGTCCATTACCGCCGGGTCGGTGATCAGGCGACTCGAACCGATCGACCGAGCGAGTTCGTGGACGGACATTCTTATCTCCAGTCGGTCAAAGGTTTTGTGCGAGAGCGTCCACAGCTGAGATCACGGCGTCTTCTGCGGCCCGCTCGCCGACGGTGACCCGCACCCCCTCGCCAGGGAACATCCGGACCGAGACACCCTGGGTGACGCAAGCCGCTTCTAGTGCAGAAGCTCTCTCGCCGAGAGGGATCCACACGAAGTTGGCGCCGCTCGGGACCGTCTCGACGCCGCGCAGAGCCAATTGCTCACGTAGGTGAGCGCGACCCGCGGTTACCGTTTCGACTATCGAATCGGTGTGCGCCGGATCGGTCAACGCTGCGCAGGCCGCGGCCTCGGCAACGGCGCTGAGCCCGAAGGGCGGTGCCGCGCTGGAAAGATCCGCTGCGATCGCCGGATTGGTGATGGCATAGCCGGCCCGAAGGCCGGCCAATCCGTAAGCCTTGGAGAAGGTTCGGAATACGACGATGTTGGGAAAGGCTCGAAGCAGGTCGACGCCGTCGACATCGCTGGTCGCGAACTCCCGGTAAGCCTCGTCCAGAAGGATGAGGACGTCACCCGGGATCGAGCGGGCGAACGAGACGAACTCGGCGGTCGAGAACTCGCTTCCGGTCGGATTATTGGGGTTGCAGACGAGTACCGCGCGGGTCTGCGGAGTCACGGCTGCCGCCATTGCACTCAGATCGTGCCGATGTTCGGAATCGAGTGCGACGGGTACACCGCTCGCCCCGGCGATTCCGATCAGTATCGGGTACGCCTCGTAGCTGCGCCACGGGTAGACGACTTCGGTGCCCGGGCCCGTGTATGCGGTCAGTACCTGCTGGAGCAGTGCCAACGACCCGGCGCCGACCAATACCTGGTCGTCGCCGACACCCAGGCGGTCGCTCAACCGGGCGATCAGCGTGTCGCCGAACAGCGACGGATACAAGTGCGAGTGTGAGGCCGCGAGATTGACGGCCTCGAGAATTGCCGCCGAGGGTGCAACCGTCGACTCGTTGCTCGACGCCCGCCACCGAACCTGCTCGAGGCCTGCGGCTTTGGAGTATCGAGGGAGTGCTTCGATTTCGGGTCGGGGGCGAGGCCGCAGCGCTCCGGGCGCGCTCATGCCAGGGCGCCGATCGCGTTCTCCGCGGCCGCAACGAGTGCACCGGATGCCGCCAAGTCCACCGCGGCCTCGATCTCGGGGGACAGGAAGCGATCGGTGCCCGGCCCCTGCACCTTCTCGCGCAGGGTCCGAAGGACGGCTCCGGTGGCTGGTGAGGGTTCGAGTGGGGATCGCAAATCGATTCCTCGTGCTGCAGTGAGTATCTCGATCGCGAGAACTCGGGTGAGACCGTCGATGGACCGGCGGAGCTTACGTGCACCCGACCATCCCATGGAGACGTGATCTTCCTGCATGGCCGAGGAGGGAATCGAATCGACGCTGGCGGGGCTTGCGAGTCGCTTGAGTTCGGACACGACGGCAGCCTGTGTGTACTGCGCGATCATCAGTCCGCTGTCGACTCCGGGGTCGTCGGCAAGGAAGGGAGTCAGACCGTGGTTGCGTGCTACGTCGAGGAAGCGGTCGGTTCGGCGTTCGCTGATACCCGCGACATCCGCGGTCACGATGGCGAGGAAGTCCAAGACGTAGGCCACGGGAGCTCCGTGGAAGTTTCCGTTGGATCGAACCCGTCCGTCGAGGGTGACAACGGGATTGTCGACAGCACTGGCCAATTCGCGCCCGGCGACGAGGCGGGCGTGATCGACGGTGTCGCGTGCGCCGCCGGCGACCTGCGGTGCGCACCGCAGTGAGTACGCGTCTTGAACCCTGGTGCAGTCAGGGCCCGCATGGCTGGCGACGATCGGGGAATCGGCAAGCAGACGCACCATGTTCGACGCGGCCGCGCCCTGGCCGGGGTGGGGGCGAAGCGTTTGGAGGTCCGCGGCGAACACCTGATCTGTGCCGAGCAAGCCCTCGACGCTCATGGAGGCAGCGATGTCGGCCAACTTGAGCAGATGATCGAGATCGGTGATCGCAAGGGCCAGTTGGCCGAGCATCCCGTCGGTACCGTTGATCAGTGCGAGGCCTTCTTTCTCGGCCAGAACCACCGGTTCGAGGCCATGGGCAGCCAATGCCGTTGCCGCATCGGTGAGTTCACCGTCGGCGGTGCGGACGGAACCTTCGCCGATGATTGCCATCGCCACATGAGCCAGTGGTGCCAGATCTCCCGAGCATCCGAGGCTGCCGTATTCGTGCACCACCGGGGTGATGCCTGCGGTGAGTAGGTCGGCGTACGCCTGTGCGACCACGGGGCGCACTCCGGTCCTTCCGGTGGCGAGCGTCGACAGGCGCAGAAGCATCAAGGCCCGGATCACTTCGCGTTCGACTTCCGGTCCCGAACCTGCCGCGTGTGAGCGGATCAGGCTGCGCTGCAACTGCGTCCGCAGATGCGCCGGAATGTGCCGGGTGGCAAGTGCGCCGAATCCGGTGGAAACCCCGTAGACCGGCGTGGGATCTGCGGCCAGGGCCTCGATGCGTGCACGACTTTCGGCGATCGCGGTCAGTGATTCCGCGGTCAATGCGACGCCGTAACCGTTGCGCGCGACGTCGACGACGTCGGCGATGGTGACAGCGCCGATTCCGACCTCAATGGTTCGGGTGGCTGTATGGGTGGCAGGGGTGGCGTTCATGGGACTCCAATGATGATGCGGCGGTGTTCCAGCAAGTCTTGTATACGAGACTCTAGTCTTGAATATGAGACGAAAACAAGGCCCGCAAAGTATGCAGCGGAGAAATTGGCTACATGTCTGCGGGCGGGGTCTCCACCATTCGATCTCCGAGATCGGCGGAGAACTCGGCGCTGACGGCGCGCACTCGGTCGGCGATCAGGGCACTCTCCTCGGCCGATTTGGAGCCGGAGAGGAAGGTGACGCCGAGAGCTGCGACCGGACGACCGTCCCGCGTGATCACGGGGCTGGCGATGCAATTGATCCCGGATGTCGTCGCATTCTCTTCGACCGCATATCCGCTCTCACGTGCTGCGGCGAGCAGTTCTCGCAGTTCGGCGAGCGTCGACGGTCCCGTTCCGGTCCGCGTCGGCCAGGTGTATCCCTCGTAGAGCGCGCTGATCTGTTCCACGTCCAGACGGCTCAGAATCGCGCGCCCGACTGCGGTGAGATGCGCTGGCAGGCGAGTCCCGATTTCGGTCACCAATCGCACGCCCGGCTTCAGCGGTTCACGTTTGTCGAGGTAGATGACGTCAGAGCCCTGTAGTACCGCCAGATGGGACGTCTCATCCGTCGACTGAGTGAGTGCCAGCATGAATCGTTGGCCCTCACGGTGAAGTGGGCCCGAGCGCATGTACGACGCACCGACTTCGAACGCCGAGACACCCAGGGTCCAGGCGCGTTGATCAGCCCAGTACGAGACGAACCGTCGATCTCGCATGACATTGAGTAGATGATGCGTCGTACTCTTCGGCAGGTCGAGGGCGCTCGAGATTTCGGCCGTCGCCAGCGGCACACCCCGGCGGGCCAGGAGATCGAGCACGTCGAGCACGCGCTCAGCAGATTTCACGCGACTCGTCGTCATGTGGGGTGTGTCCTTACGAGTAGGTAGGAAATCCGGAGCGGGGAACCACATTGTCTCGGATACGAGACTGAATCGCCAAGCGCTCGGATACGAGACTGAATCGCCAAGTGCTCAGGGTGCCTGGCTGCCGAGTTCCGCGGACAACCGTGCGCAGTGCTCCACCAAGACGCGACCGTGGCTGGCGCAGACCTCGTCCGTCAGACGGAATGTCGGGCCGACGACGCTGAGCGCTCCGGCTATCTGACCGACTGCGTTGTAGATCGGCGCGGCAACTCCGGTCGAGTGATCCTCGATGGTGTCGTGCGCAATGGCGTACCCGCTCTCACCTACCTTGCCGCTCAACGCTGCGCCGACGGCGGTGCCGTCCAGGGGAACGCTCTGTCCCACCCACCCCATGTGGCGGATCGCGTGCGTGCCCTCGATCTGATCGAGATACAGCGCAGTGTCTTTCGGTCCCATCGTCGACAGGTAGGTCGATTCCCTCGTGGTTTCGGCGATGGCCTTCATCGCGGGCCGGGCTCTCGGCAACAGTTGATTGTCGCCGAGAGCGCGAGCTCCGATCTGCAGTAGCCGCGGGCCGACGCGATAGACGTTGTCCTCGCCGCGAACGACGAACTCGGTTTGTTCGAGGCTTCTGATCAGGCGAAGGGCGGTACTGGTTGCCAGATCGGTTGCCTTGGCGGCGTCGCCGAGCGTCAATCCGCCGTGCTCGACGATCGCACCGAGAAGTTCGAACGTGCGATTCGCGCTGCGGGTCACGTCGCCGGGGGCCATGTCCTACTCCAAGTGCCGAGGGATGTCTGCGCTGAATCTATCGCGAGCCCGGCAGTACCTCACCGTGGTGCTCGTCCAGCAGGGGACTGCGGCGGACATCGGGGCGTTGGCTCTCACCGAACACGACGGGTTGTCGTACGTAGGAGATCTTTCCTGCTACCGGGTGCTCGAACGATTCGACGACTCCGCGATACTCGGCCTGTGCGGAGGTGAGTGCCTGCTGGACGTCCCAGATCTCCGAGCCGGCGAGGCCCGCGTCGCCGAGAATGCCGACCACGTCGGCGACGGTCTTTCCGGCAGCCCAGTTTTCGATCTCCTTGCGCAGTGCCGGCTCGTTCTCGGTCCGGGCGGTGTCGTCGGCAAATCGAGGATCTGCGATCAGGTCGATGCGATTCATCGTCTGCGCCAATTTCTCGAAGCCGGATTGGCTCGCAACCGCGAGGACAAAGAGTCCGTCGTCGGCCCGATAGGTGTCGAATGGTGTTGACACCGGATGACGGTTACCGACGCGTGGGGGAGTGAGCCCGGTGGATTGCAGTTGGCTGTGTGCTGTCGGCAGCATGGCGAGCATGCTGTCGAACATCGCGACGTCAAGGTGCTGCCCGAGTCCGGTCGCCCGTGCACTCAGCAGGGCGGTACTGATTCCCCAGGCGGCGAACAGCCCGGCGACCAGGTCTCCGAACGACTCACCCAACCGTGTCGGCCCGGATTCCTCCGAACCGGTGATGCTCATGATTCCCGAAAGAGCCTGGACTACAAGGTCGTAGGCGGCGGCGCCGGACATGGGACCGTCCTGTCCGAAACCGGAGATCGACGCGTACACGATCCGCGGATTGCGAGCCCGCGCAGCCTCGTAGTCGATTCCCAGGCGCTTAGTGACGCCCGGGCGAAAGTTTTCCACGACGACGTCGGCGGTCTCGATGAGCGTCAGCAGCGCCTCACGGTCCTCGTCGTCCTTGAGGTTGAGTGCCACCGAACGCTTGCCACGATTGAGCACGTTGAAGTAGATGCTCTCGCCGTCGCGGAACGGGCCGAGGTGCCGAGAGTCTTCACCGTGTTCGGATTCGATCTTGACGACGTCCGCACCGGCGTCCGAAAGCAGTGCGGTGCAGTAGGGTCCGGCGAGGACGCGCGAGAGGTCGATGACCCGGATGCCGTCGAGTGGGGGAAGTGCAGACATGTCCGCGCCTTTCAGAAATCGGTGGAACGCGGCGACGGAGCGTTGCCGGCAATGGTGAGCAATTGGATCTGCGAGGTGCCCTCGAAGATGCGGAGAATGCGGCAATCGCGGTACAGGCGTTCGATTTCCGATTCGCGCATGAATCCCGCGCCGCCGTGGATCTGCACGGTTTGATCGACGATCGAGAAGCAGGCCTCGGTGGCGACGTACTTCGAAATCGATGCGGCGCGGCGGATGTCCTGACCGGCGTCCTTGACGTCGGCGGCCCAGTCTGCGGTGACGCGTGACGCGACCAGTTGCGCGTCGCAGCCACCGAGGAGTAGCTGAATTGCCTGGAAGTCGAAGATCGGCGTGCCGAACTGCTTTCGCTCCGTTGCGTACTCGCGTCCCAGTTCCCAAGCGCGCAAAGCGATGCCGTTCGCCATTGCCGCCACGTCGATGCGCGCACGGTTCAGGGCGGTCAAGGCGATGTTGCCGCCGCGACCTTCGGTGCCGATCACCGAGTCGAGCGGCAGCACGACGTCGTCGAGGTAGACGGTATATGTCGGAGCCGAACGAATTCCCATCTTGTCCTGCGGCTCCGAGTAACTGATTCCCGGAGTGCCCTTGGGGACGACGAAGGCGGTGATGCCGCGGAATCCTGCGCTCGGGTCCGTCTTGGCGAAGAGCACGACCAGGTCGGCTTCCTTCGCGTTGGAGATGTACGTCTTGGATCCGGAGAGATGCCAGCCGTCGTCCTCGCGTCGAGCGACGGTACGCATCGAGGCGATGTCGGAGCCGGCGTCGGGTTCGGTGAGTGCAAATCCAGCCAGCAGTTCGCCCGACGCGAGCTGGGGCAACCAGCGGTGCTTCTGCTCTTCGGAACCGCCGACGAGAATCGGCTCGAGGCCCAGGTAGTGCGCGGTGTAAATCGATGCCAGTGCGGCGTCGGTGCGTGCAACTTCTTCGATGGCGACCAGTTGGGTTCGTGTCGACAGGCCCAGACCGCCGAATTCCTCCGGCACGGAAATGCCCATGAGGTCCTGCTGTCCGAGGCGCTTGACCAGCTGCGCCGGGAACTCTTTGGACTCGTCGCGTGCGGCTGCTCCGGGTTGGATCTCGGCGTTGGCGAAGGCTCGGACGGTGCTGCGGAACTCAGCGAGATCAACGCTGTCGATGTCGTGCGCGGTCTGGGTGGTCACGGGGGGCTCCTTCGAAGCGAGGTAGTTCACGAATTTCATCTAATGGAATCTAATTGCCACTAGTTGGCACGACTGACTATGGCTGAGGGTGGCGAATTTGTCCAGGGGTGGAGCTGTTGTGTCGCGGCTCACGTTCTGCAATGATCAACTTGTCTAAACCTGTATAGACAAGTTGATCGCGGATCGAACCCCCTACAAGTCGGAAGCAGCGTGGCTTTCGGCGGAAGGTGCTGACATGAGCCTCGTTTCAGTCGACACGACACCGGACTCCGAGAATGTGAGGAGGGTGTGCAGTAGGTATTTCGAGGGCTTGTCGGCTGATCGATACGCGGCGCTCGCCGAAGACCGCAAGCTTGCGATGGTCGCCGCGCACATGGATCTTTCGCGCCGACGGGGACACAACTCGTCGATCTCGAGACTCGCGCCGGCCGGGGAGCTGGGGGACGGGCCGGCAATTCAATACGTCGGCGACGACATGCCGCAGCTCGTCGAAGCGGTTCTGGCGACACTTGCCCGCGCGCGCATGGAGCCGGAATTCGTGGTGCACCCAGTGCTTCGCACAGTCGTGCAACCGGCGCACAGCACTGAAGACACCCGGGTCGGGGGGCGTGCCGAATCATGGATCCACATAGGACTACCCGCACATTGTTCGGACGCGCAGGCGCAGGTGATCGCTGATGACGTCGCCGGAATCCTCGACCGTATCGCGCGTGCCTTCCGCGATACCTCGCCCCTGCGGGATCTCGTCGACGAGGCGCGCGGGCAACTGGCCTCGGGCGGTCACGCCGAAGAAGCTGACTTCCTCCAGTGGTGCAGTGCCGGAAACTTCAGTGTCGTCGGCGGTGCGCGAACAATCGACAGGCACGAGCCGTACACCCTCGGCGTGCTCCCCGATCCAACCGGCTCTTCGGATTCGAAGGCGGTGCCCCTCGCGATCGGAGTGGTGTACCTCGGGCAAGGGTTCGGTGGATCCGCATACGCCACAGAGATCGACGTGTCAGTCGGTGACCGTGAATACCGATTCATCGGGTCCTTCACCTCGACCGGACTTGTCGCAGACGTCAGGCGGACCCCCCTCGTGCGAGGGCGCGTCGCAGACATCTTCGACGCCTCCGGATCCACCGTGGATTCGTTTGTCGGACAATCGATGCTGGCGGTGATTCAGTCGATTCCGATCACAGTCCTCTTTGCCGCCGACCCGGCCCGAATTGCGGACGCACTGGACGAACTCACTTCTGTGGACGGCCGCACGTCGTTCCATCTGTTCCTGCAACCCGTTGGATGCTCTCCGACGACGGGGCAAGACCAGGAGCTGTCGGCTTTGCTGTTCGTTCCGCGCGAGAAATTCAGTACGACGATCAGAACAACGGCCGAGTCGGTACTCGCCGAGGCGCTCGGTGCCCGCACCATCGAGTTCTCCAGTCGAGTATCGGAATCTCCCTTGGCTGTCGTGCATTTCACGGCCACAGTCGGCGGCGGCGCGAACTTTGCATCGGCGCGACAAGCGCGGGAGATTCGGGATCTCGTCGTCGACGCGTGCCTGACGTGGGACGAGCGATTCGTTCTGGATGCTTCGCACTACGACGAGCAGCGCAGGCGTGCTCAGTTCGCCGAGCAAGTTCCGGTGGCATACAAGCAGGATTTCGACGCCGTCCGCGCCGCCGAGGACATGGCGGTATTCGACGGCCTCGAACTCGGAGAGGTGAGCCCACGGTTGGCCCGATCTGTCGACGGACCCGGTACTCACCGACTCGGGCTGTACGTATCGGGTGACCCGCTCTCGCTGGGCGAGGTGCTGCCCGTATTGCAGAGCCTGGGGGTCGACGTGGTCGACGAGCGTCCGTACGAGCTCGTCTCGGCAGGCTCGGAACAGTCCTGGATCTACGAGTTCACGCTCGACTATCCGAGTGCGCCGGTCGAAGGCTTCGACAACTTTGCCACGCGGTTCGCGGCGACGTTTGCCGCGGTTCGAAACGGCTCCGCCGAGCCGGACTCGTTCAACGAACTTGTCGCGATCGCCGGACTCGGTTGGAAACAAGTAGTGGTGCTGCGGGCATACGCGGAGTTCTTGCAGCAAGGAGGATTTCCGTACAGCACCAGTCGCGTCGCCGAGGTACTTGCCGATCATCCCGAGATCGCCGCCGGTCTGTGCGAATTGTTCGAGAGCCGTTTCGATCCCGACGTCGTCGACGGAGATCGAGGTGCGCGTGCAGCAGCGGAGGTGGAAACAGCCGTGGCACAAGTGCAAGGACTCGACGCCGATCGGATCCTGCGTGCATTGTCCGAACTGGTCCGTAACACGTTGCGTACCAACTACTTCGTCTATGGCACCGAATCGCTCGGCGCACTCTCGTTGAAGTTCGATTCGGAGAAGGTGTCCGTACTGCCCTTCCCTCGACCGAAGTTCGAGATATTCGTGTACTCACCCGATGTAGCAGGTGTGCACCTTCGCTTCGGTACGGTTGCCCGCGGCGGCTTGCGCTGGTCGGATCGGAAAGAGGACTTCCGCACAGAGGTCCTGGGATTGGTGAAGGCGCAGGCAGTCAAGAACGCGGTCATCGTGCCTGTCGGTGCGAAGGGCGGATTTGTCGTCAAACGCCCGCCGGTTCCAGGACAGGGTGTAGACGCGGACCGAGAAGCCACGTTGGCGGCCGGGATCGAGTGCTACCGATCCTTCATTCGCGGACTACTCGATCTGACCGACAACGTCGACAAACAGAGCGGCGCCGTTGTCGCGGCGCGAAGGGTCGTTCGCCACGACGGGGACGACACTTATCTTGTTGTCGCCGCGGACAAGGGCACTGCAAAGTTTTCCGACATCGCGAACGACGTTGCCGCGCAGTACGGATTCTGGCTCGGCGACGCCTTCGCATCCGGCGGATCGGTCGGCTACGACCACAAAGCCATGGGTATCACGGCGAAGGGCGCCTGGGAGAGTGTCAAGCGGCACTTCCGGGAATTCGGCGTCGATACCCAGCACGACGACTTCACCGCGGTGGGGATCGGAGACATGAGTGGTGACGTCTTCGGCAACGGTATGTTGTGCAGCAAGCACATTCGTCTCATCGCGGCGTTCGATCATCGGCACGTGTTCGTCGACCCGAACCCGTCACCTGAGCGCTCGTACGACGAGCGATCACGTCTCTTCTCGCTCCCACGATCGTCGTGGGCCGACTACGACCCGACCTTGATCAGTGCGGGTGGCGGAGTGTGGGAACGCTCGGCGAAGCGCGTTCCGATCAGTGACGAGATGCGACAGGCACTGGGTCTCGACGCCGACGTCACCGAACTGACTCCACCGCAACTCGTTCGGGCGATTCTGCGGTCCCCGGCAGATCTCTTGTGGAACGGCGGCATCGGAACGTACGTCAAGGCCTCCGGTGAGTCCGACCTCGAAGTCGGTGACAAGAGTAACGACGCGGTTCGGGTGAACGGCAACGAAGTGCGTGCACGTGTGATCGGGGAAGGAGGCAACCTCGGCCTCACGCAGGCAGGACGAATCGAATACGCGCGCATCGGTGGGCGGATCAATACAGACGCCCTCGATAATTCCGCGGGAGTCGATTGCTCCGATCACGAGGTGAACATCAAGATCCTTCTCGACTCCCTGATCAGCTCAGGCGTCGTCGCGGACTCACATCGCGACGCACTGCTCGAATCGTTGACCGATCAGGTCGCCGAACTCGTTCTTGCAGACAACCGTTCACAGAACGAACTGATGGGCACCACGCGTGCGGATGCGGGGGCAATGATCGGCGTGCACGGCAGAGTGATTTCGAACCTCGAATCTCGCGGAATCGTCGACCGCGTCATCGAAGGGTTTCCGACCAAGAAGCAGTTCGCCGCGGCCGAGAAGACGGGAACGGGGCTGACGTCGCCGGAACTCGCCACACTGATGGCCCACGTCAAACTCGATCTGAAATCCACGCTGTTGGCTGGAAGCTCGATCGACAACCAGATCTACCGCGAGGCGCTGGTGAACTACTTTCCGGAGGGCGTTCGAGATGCAGGGGGCGACGCCCTCGACCGGCACCCACTGCGGCGCGAGATCGTCGCGACCGTGCTGACGAACAACGTCATCGATCGGGGCGGCATCACCTATGCGTATCGGCTCGGTGAAGAGGTCGGCGCTGATCCGGAAGACGCGGTACGTGCCTTCACCGTGGTTTCCGAGGTGTTCGGACTGTGGAAGTTGTGGCACGACATCAGCAAAGCCTCGATCTCGACCGCCGTATCCGACGAGTTGATCCTGCTCACCAGGCGACTGCTCGACCGGGCGTCACGGTGGATGCTGACGCGTCGGCCGCAACCGCTGGCCGTCGGGGCCGAGATCAGCAGATTCGGTGATCGCATCGCGGAGGCGTCGACCGAGCTCGATGACTGGCTGGTAGGCGCAGATCAGCGGAACCTGGCTGCGCGAACGGTCCTCATTACGGACAAGGGCGCGCCGGAGAACCTGGTCAGGCGAGTGGAGATATTGCTCGATCAGTTCGGACTGCTCGATGTGGTGGAGATCGCTGACCTCGCCGATCGCGCAATCTCGGAGACCGGTGAACTCTACTTCCGGCTCGGTGAGCATGTTGGGCTCGTCCCGATGCTCAATCGAGTGTCGGCATTGAGCAAGGACGGAAAATGGAACGCATTGGCGAGGTTGTCGCTGCGGGACGAGTTGTACTCGACGGTGCGGGCCTTGACCCTCGACGTCTTGGCCGACGCGGAAGCGGGTGACTCGACAGCGGAAAAACTCTCCAGGTGGGAAGAAAGGAATGCGTCGAGAATCGAGAGGTCGACTCTCGCGCTCGCCGAGATCGAGGCATCGGGGCAACACGATCTTGCTGCGCTTTCGGTTGCGACGAGCCAATTGCGGCGCATGGTGGGCTAGGCCCGGCGCGGACGCCCGCGGATTGATCGGAAAGGTGCGCGAGCCGGATAGACTTCGAAGGCCGAACGGGAGAACCGACTCGGTGGTTTTCGACGAACGGGTGGTGGCGATGGCGATTGCTGAAGTGGACGCAGAACTCGCCGTGCTGTTCAACGAGGCAGGCGGCGAGTCCGCCCCTGCCTACGAACGGGTGAAGAACCTCGTGGTCTCGCAGATCAATTCGGGTCGGTGGACCGAAGGCGATCAGCTGCCTTCGGAAAATCAACTGGTCAGTGCACTTGGGTTGTCACGTATGACGATCAACCGAGCGCTTCGTGAACTCACCAGCGACGGTCTGATCGTGCGGATGATGGGGGTCGGTACTTTTGTCGCCGCCACGAAGACCGCGTCCCCGCTGTTCGAAGTAAAGAACATCGCCGACGAGATTCAGCGCCGCGGCCACCGTCATCGAACCGAGGTCGTCTTCGTTCGTGAGGAAGAAACCGACCACGGGCAGACGTTCCTTCGTGAATCGGTGGGCAAACGGGTGTTCCATTCGCTGATGGTGCACTTCGAGGACGAAACCCCGATTCAGGTGGAAGACCGGTTCGTGAATCCGAACGAGGCGCCCGACTATCTGCGCCAGGACTTCACCGCGATCACCCCCAACAACTACTTGAGTGACGTTGCGCCTCTGGTTCGCGGCGAGCATGTCGTGGAAGCAGTGTTAGGTAGCCCGGACGAATGCGAGCTGCTCCGCATCGATCGAGGGGAACCGTGTCTGCTGATTCGCCGCCGCACCTGGTCGGCCAACGGGTTGGTCAGTGCGGCGCGCTTGATCCACCCCGGTTCACGCAATCGCTTGGAAGGAACCTTCGAGCGCTGATCGTTTCGAGTGGCGAGTCCTGAACGCAGGCTCGTCCGATCGCACCATTTTCGGGGTCGAGTTCGGTGCAATCGACCAGGACGTGACTGCGAGCACACTGAGATCATGGGTGGACGGTTATTGCTTCCGCAACCTCACTTCCCGACGAGTGAGACCTGAGCGGATCGCAGCAACGCTGTCTACGCCACTGGCTTCCATGATCGAAGGAGTTCGACCTGTGACCGACTTGCCCAAGGACCTACTTGTCGCCCCGAAGTGGCAGGAACGCCTCGACGAACTGGCAGCCAAGCATTCGGTACCTGGCGCGCAGGTCGGTGTGATCGCGCTGGGCGAAGACGGTGCAGCGGATATCCGTGTCATCACCACCGGAGTGACGAGCCTGAACACGCGTGTCGACGTCGACGCCGACACCCTGTTCCAGTACGGATCCGCGAGCAAGATCTGGACGACGACTCTGATCATGCAGCTCGTCGACGAGGGCAAGCTGACGCTGGACACCCTGGTGGTGGAGGTGCTTCCGGAGTTCACGATCGCGGATCCTTCCAACACGAAGGAAATCACGATCCGCCAGTTGCTCACGCACACAAGCGGTATCGACGGAGACCTGTTCAACGACACCGGCGACGGCGACGACTGCGTCGAGAAGTACGTCGACGAACTCGCGACCGCGATCAGCGTCACCGAGCCCGGCGGGCATCTGAGTTACAGCAATGCAGGTTTCGCCGTTGCCGGCCGTATCGTCGAGGTTCTTCGTGAGATGACGTGGGACGAGGCGTTGGTCGAATACCTCTGGAAGCCACTCGGATTGACGCACATCATCACCAAGGCCAAGGATGCCCCGCTGTTCCGCACCGCCGTCGGTCATGTGGCGAACCCGGATCGGACGTCGCCGGACAAGGTGGTTCCGACCAAGCAGTGGCTGCTTCCGCGCGGTATCGGTCCGGCCGGGATCATCACCGGATCCGTCAGCTCGCTTCTGACCTTCGGTGCTGCACACATGCGTGACGGCCTCGCGTTGACGGGTGAACGCATCCTGTCCGAAGAATCCGCGCGTCTGATGCGCACCCCACAGTTCGACCTGACCGCGGTTTCGAGCGTCGATCAGGCCTGGGGGCTCGGCTGGATCCTGTCCGACTGGGGCGGTGTGACGTCCGCGCAGCACGGTGGTGCGACGATCGGCCAGATCACTCGTTTTCACACCTTCCCCGAGCTCGGCCTGGCCATGGCAGTTGTCACCAACTCGCGTGGTGGCGGCGCCCTGGCTCACGACATCGAGAAGGAGATCGCTAAGGAACTCGATCTCGTTCTGCCGGAGCCGAAGTCCGAACCGGATGCAGCAGACATCGATCTGTCTCACATTCTCGGGACCTATGAATCGACAACCGTTCGAATCGAACTCACGCGTGGCGACGACGGCGGATTCCAGGTTCAGAACTTCGCCAAGGTCGAGATCGACGGCGAGCCGCCGGCCCCGCCCACCAAGGTCGTGCCTCTGTCTGCTTCCCGGTTCTCGATCAGTAACGAGAGCGCTTCTGGCGAGATGGCTCACCTCACGATCGATGGCGAGGAATATCTGTACATGACACGGCTTTTCAAGAAGATTTCCGGCTAGTCGCGGCGAGATGATTCTCTCCGCTGAATGAAATCTCGGGCAGGTCGAGGGCGATGAGGGCCCTCGACCTGCCCGCACTACTTTCTCGAGGAAAACTCATGTTGAAACCTCTCGCTCCCTTTCCGGACGTGAATCACCCAGCGGCACTGGATGCTTACGGCCTTGCGCCGGTCATCGACGGTCACAACGATCTGGCATGGACGGCTCGCGAAACTGCCGCATACTCGGTGGAAAATCTGGAGAAGGATTCCATATTCCAAACCGACATCGACAAACTCGGTCGCGGTGGCGTCGGTGCGCAGTTCTGGTCGGTTTACACCCCGTGTGACAGGACGGAGGCCGAGGCTGTTCAGTACACACTCGAGCAGATCGACTACGTGTACCGGATGATCGAGCGGTACCCGGATACTTTCGAATTCGCGCGCACCGGTGACGACGTGCGTCGCATCTGGAGCGAGGGCAAGGTCGCGTCATTGTTGGGTGCGGAGGGCGGTCACAGCATCGGCAGTTCGCTCGGCGTCCTGAGAATGATGGCGCGCCTTGGTCTTCGGTACATGACTCTGACGCACAACGACAACACCGGGTGGGCGGACTCCGCGACGGACACGCGCGTACACGGCGGGCTGACCGACTTCGGTCGCGAGATCGTGCGCGAAATGAACCGGCTCGGCGTGCTCGTCGACCTGTCGCACGTCTCGGTGGAAACGATGAGAGATGCCATCGAGACGTCGTCGGCGCCGGTGATCTTCAGCCATTCGTCCTGCACTCAGCTATGCGGTCACCCCCGCAATGTTCCCGACGAGGTCATGAGGCTGCTCGCGGACAACGGCGGGGTCATCATGATCGCCTTTGTGCCCATGTTCCTTTCTTCCGAGTACAACGAGTGGTTCAAAGGCGGGCGGGTCGGCCCACGGCCGGCGATGACGGTGGACCATCTGGCCGATCACGTCGAGCATGCCCGAGACGTCGCGGGCATCGACCACATCGGTTTGGGAAGTGACTACGATGGGTTCGACGACTTTCCGGACGGTATGCAGGACGTATCCGGTTTCGCGGTGTTGATAGACCGTCTGGCGGAACGCGGTTGGTCCGCGGAGGACTTGGCAAAGCTGATGGGCAACAACGTGTTGCGTGTGCTCGACGAGACCAGTGCGGCCTCGATATCGAGCCTTTCCTAGCCGTATCGACGCCGTATCGACGCCCGAGAAGATGAGGATGAGAATGAAGAAGATTCGTACCGTTGCCCTGAAGGTGGTTGCTTCGGTGTCCGTAGTTCTGGTTGTGCTGGTATCGATAGCGCTCGTATTCAACGTCGGCTCCAGCAAGGCGAACGTTCCGACCGCGGAAACGGGCAACCAGTTCGTGTCCGTCGACGGCAAGAACATGAGCTACTCGATTCGCGGCAGCGGTGATCGGACCATCGTGCTGCTGCCCGGGTTCGGAACGTCCGCACCGATCCTCGACTTCAAGTCACTCATCGACGAGCTTGCACCTGACTACCGCGTTGTCACGATCGAGCCCTTCGGCTACGGATACAGCGACGCAACCGACAAGGACCGCACGGCTGAGAACATCGTCGAAGAGATACACGAGGCTGTGCAGGCCTTGGGGATTGACGAATACATCCTCATGGGTCACTCCATCACAGGTGTTTATGCCTTGGACTACACCGCGAAGTACGGCGACGAGGTCACCGCTTTCGTGGGCATCGACAGCAGCGTCCCGGGGCAGCCGAACATGGACACCAAGTTCCCGATCGAAGTCTTCCGCGTTGCAAAGAAATTGGGCTTCTCCGACGTTCTGGCGAAACTCGGTGGCAGTGAGGAAACCGATGCCTACCTCGATGAAGCCGAGAAGGCAGAGATGAGCCGACTGGTCGCGAAGAACAACTTCAGCGACACGTATCTCAACGAAATGGATCACCTTTCCAGCAACTTCGCCGCGGCGATCGGCAAGACGTTCCCTGCCGATCTCCCGATTCTGTTGTTCGCTGTACAGAATTCCAAGGTCCAGGGCTGGACAGAGCTGCACGAAGGACAGGCAGCATCGGTCGATCATGGTGAATTGGTCTTGCTGGACGGAGACCACTACCTACACCACACCAAGTCGAAGGAGATCGCCGAGAACCTCGAAAGGTTCCTGGGCGAGCTGAACTGAAACTCGTAGGACGTTAATGTTGAATGCGGGGCCATCGAGTCGAGATGGTCCCGCTTCTTCTTTCTCTACTGATCGTTCGGAGGCATTGTGGCGCAGACCTTGTCACGTGAGGAACTGGCGAGTGCGCTGGACTCGGCGTATTCGAAACTCGACGCGTTACTCGACGGCGTCGCCGAGGCCGATGCGTTCGACGCCGTTGCCGTCGATGCGTGGACGGTGCACGACGTACTCGCTGTGCGTGTCTGGTGGGCAGAGGCCGTCGTAGAGTGGATAGGTGCCGGACTGCAAGACGAGACACCGCAGACGCCGGCTGCGGGTTACAAGTGGACGCAAACACCCGCGCTGAACCAGTCGGTGGTCGAGGCGAGTGCAGGTACCTCGGTTCGAGAGCTTCGGGATCGTTTGCGCGCGGCTGTCGCAGCGCTGCGTCGATACGTGGGAACTCTCGAAGACGATCAACTGCTGTCGGTCGGGGTTTTCTCGTGGACCCGGACGTGGCCGGTCTCGAGGTGGATCGCCGTCAACACGATCACCCAATACACGTCGTTGTCGAAAATGATTCGGCGAGTGCTGAAGTCGAACAATCAGCCCTGAAGTCGATGCATCCGCCATACGTCCGGTCCGTCGGGGAGCGAGGTCTGGCCGACGATCGTGAAACCGAACCGTTGGTACAGCGGGAGATTTCGTTCGGTCGACGTGTCGAGCCAGCAAGCCTGTTCGGTTCGATCCAGTTCCGCCAAAGCATGTTTCAGTAGTGCAGAGCCCAATCCACTGCCCTGCGAACGCGGTGTCGTACCGATCGTTGCCAACGACCACGCGTGCTCGAGGGCGGGAAGCGCAGACAGTTGTTCGTCAGCCTGGAGAACGCGCTCGAACCGATCTCCGTGCAGTTCCACGATCTTCTCGACAGTCGCTTCATCAGGCTCCGGGGCGTCGGGCGGCAGGACTGCGATGACGCCGTTGCCTGAATCATCGATGTATGAACGTCCGAACGGTAGTGCCAGGTGTTCGAGGTAGATCCGTTGCAGAGCGGCGACCCGTTCCGCGTGAGAGTCTTCGGCGACGCACCAGTTCGTCCAGGGATAGTCGGCAAAAGCCTCGCCGAGAACCTCGGCGGCACGGTCGAGGTCGTCGATGGACAGCGGTCGAACAGAATTCTGCATAGTGCCACTTCAGCACAGTGGAGTCTTCTGTCGCCACTCGATTTCGGCGGTGTAGCAGGTGCGCGGGCCGTGGTCACGTACTTGTGAGTTCATTCAAGAAAGTTGGACGCGGCTGTCGATCCTGCGTTCACTGGTAGTGATCGGGTAATCGCCGAGCTGTCAATTTCGGGCACATGAGATCCGGGTACGGCGATTCCCCGCGAAGGGAATGAATATGAACAGGCTCGAAGGCAAAAATGTAGTGATCACCGGCGCCGCCAGCGGAATCGGGCGTGCAGCAGCACAACTCATGGCGGCAGAAGGCGCCAAGGTGCTGGTCGCCGACCTCGATCCAGCTCGAGCGGAGGAAGCAGCGGCGGCGATACGCGAGACCGGCGGCACTGCGCTGGGTTTCGGCGTCGATGTCATGAACGAGGAGTCTCTGGCAGCGATGATCGAAAGGGCGGTCGCCGAATTCGGTGGCATCAACGTCTTGTGCAATCACGTGGGCGGTAGTAATCCGCGCAAGGATCTCGACCTGCTACGGATGGACCTGGACGAGTGGGATCGCGTGATGTCGCTCAACGTCCGCAGCACTGTCGTCGCTTCACGACTTGCCATTCCGCACATGAACAGTGCCGGTGGAGGATCGATCGTCAACACGGCCTCGGTAGGTGGATTGATCGGGGATTCCCTGCAGTCTGCCTACGGATCCGCCAAAGCGGCAGTTATTCGTCTGACGCAGTACATCGCAGTCCAGTACGGAGCAAACGGTGTTCGGTGCAACGCCGTAGCGCCGGGCGCGATCATGACACCCGCACTCGTGGACAACATCCCCGCTGATGTCATCGACGGCATGAAGCAGGCAAACGCGCTGCCCTACCTCGGTGAGCCCGAAGACATCGCACACGCCATGCTCTACCTGGCCTCGGACGAATCTCGCTACATGACGGGGCAGACCTTGGTGGTCGACGGTGGACTCACCAGCAAGAGTCCACTCGCGACCGGCCGTTCGTCGATGTTGAGCTGAGTCAGCTCCGCCAACCGCTGGGGCCGGCGCCCAGAACCTCGATGGATCCCTGACTGGCGTGTGAATGCTTGGTGCGGTGCGTCATTCGCCACCTTCCGTCGATTCGGGTCCAAGAATCGTGGTAGTCGCCGAGGGTGAAGAAGTTCAGGTGAGCTTTGCTCCCGGTGCCCACATGCATGTCGCTGACATAGGAGCGGCTGGTGGCAATATCACCGACCACCTCGACCAGCACGTTGCCGATCAGATGTTGGGTGGGACCGCACTCGTCGAGGAACGAGCGGATGGAAGCCACTACCTCGGCAGGTCCACGAAGAGTTCCGGTTCCCAGTTCTGCCGTAGCGTCCGGAGTCATGATCCGGTGGAGTTCATCCCAGTCCCGCGCGTCCATGGCTCGGGCGAACTCGAAAATGGAGCGGGTGATCTCGCGTTCGTCGAGAAGAGTGGTGATGTCGACGCTCATGCTGTGCGCCTTTCTTAACGTCGGGGGGTTAATAAAGGCGCACAGCAGAAGTCAGCGGTTCAGCAGCTTGCGCATCGCTTCGGCAGCGCCCTTGACCATCTTGTCTCGGGGGAAGCCGCTGCGCTTCTTGGCGCCTTCGTAGTTTCCTGCAGCAACCCAGATCGGGCCGTCGGCAAGGTGTTCGAGACCTTCGCGTGCAACATCCTCGGGCTCTGCGACGTTCATGCCCGGGATGTCGAAGTTCAATCCCGCGCGAATCATGGCCGGCGTGCGAGTGACACCGAGAATGAACTCGACGACGTGAACGCCGTACGGCTGAAGTTCGAGCCACAGGCTTTCGGCGAAGATGCGACCGAAAGCTTTCGAGGCCGCGTAGATGCTCTGGTGCTCGGAGCCCATGAATCCGGCCAGCGAACCGAGCAGCATGATGCCGCCTCGTCCGCGATCCTTCATCAAACCGCCGAAGTGGTGAGAGAGTTCGAGTTGCTTGTTGATGTTCAGCTCGATGACTCCGGCGAATCCCGTCAGATCACCGGTCACGAACTCGTGGCCGTAGCTGTTGGCGCCGGCGTTGAAGATGAGCAGGCCGACCTCGACGTCGTCGGTGACAGCCTTGATCTGGTCGAGCGCGTCGGGAACCAATAGATCCAGTGCGAGAGTGCGTACTTCGACGCCGTTGGCGCGTGCCTTGGCCGCAGTCTCCTCGAGCGGCCCCGGCTTGCGGGCGATGAGAACGAGGTTGATGCCGATCTTGCTGAGCTCGTCGGCGAACCCTGCGCCGACACCTTCGGAACCGCCGGCGATGGCTGCCCACGGGCCGTAGTACTGGGGATCGATCATTACTACCTTCTTCGAAAGATGTTGGCTCGGCTAGTGAAACGGAGCGGGTACTGGTTCGCTGTCGTCGACGATCGGCTGAGGCACCGGCTCGTCGTTGAGAATCTCGAGCTTGCCGGCCGTTGCAGCGTTCACGATGGACGCGATCAAGGCGCCGCACTCCTTGCGGGGAGCACCGGGTCGTCCTTCTCGCTGCCCGAATTCACGGTCGTCGGCGATTTCGAGGCACTGGGCGCGGGCCTGGTCACTCCACTGAACGGTGGTGTGTTCCCAACTGTTCTTCTGGACCAGGACCTGCGCCTTGCACTCAGCGCACTGAAGAGGCTGCATCTTCGTCTGCCTTCTTCGCAGCGAGGTTGTCTTCGACTTCCTTCTGCCAGGCGGCGACGGGTCGCGCGGTGTCGAGTTCGAATTCGAAGCGTTCGGTCATCTCGGGAGCAATGTCCGCGACGTCGACGTAGAACTGTTCGTACCAGCGGCGGAGCTGGTAGACCGGGCCATCCTCTTCGCACAGGAGCGGGTTCTCGATGCGAGTCTTGTTCTTCCAGATCTCGACGTCCTGCTCGAAGCCCTTGGCGATGAACGTGCCGAAGTTCGCGGCCATCGCGTCGGCGGCTTCACCCTGGAAGCGATCGGACTTCTTGACGATGATGCCGTACTGGAGCACGAACTTGTCAGCGCTGACCGGGTAGTGGCAGTTGATGAGCACAGAGTCGACGTTGTAGTCCTCGTACTCGTAGGTCAGGTCGTCGACCATGAAGGAGGGGCCGAAGTACGTGGCAACCGAGTTGCTGCCGACCATCTTCGGGGTGCCTGCTGCGTGGGGACGCATATCGGAGCGAGCGACGCCGCGCATGTACTGCGTTGCGGCGTGGCCTTCGAAGACGTTCTTGAAGTACGTCGGGAAGGAGTAGTGCACGTAGAAGAAGTGCGCCATGTCGACGATGTTGTCGACGATTTCACGACAGTTGGTGTCGACGGTCGTGGTGTACCAGACCCAGTCGCTCCACTCGTCGCTGAGCGCGCCTTCGATACGGGGGATGGCTACGTCGTCGGTCGGCGGGTTGCCCTCGGGGTCGTGCCAGACGAAGAGCATGCCGTCCTGGTCGAGGGTCTGCCATGCGCGCGTCTTGGCCAGCGGGGGAACGCGGCGTGCATAGGGAATCTTCTGGCACTTGCCGTTGCCGCCCCAGCGCCAATCGTGGAACGGACAGGCAATGGCGTCGCCCTTGATGGTGCCCTGGCTCAGGTCGCCACCCATGTGACGGCAGTACGCGTCGAGGATCTTGACGTTGCCTTCACTGTCGGCGAAGACGACGAGCTTGGTGCCGAACGCCTCGATGGAGTGCGGCTGGCCGTCCTTGAAGGACTCCGTGAGCCCAATGCAGTGCCATCCACGTGCAAAGCGAGTAGGCGCGGTTCCAGCTTGGATCTCGCGAACTTCGTCGTTGTCGGACTGATTGATCGTCACGATGAGTCCCGTCCTTTCCAGGGTCAGTGTCGACGCCCGACGCTAGGGGAGCGTGAATTACCGCTGGGGCCTCGTCTCACTGGCCGGGACCAGCGGCGAGCGAGTGGATCCGGCGGCTGATCCCGGCCTCCGGGACTTCCGATCATCGGAACGCGTGACCGACATATCGTGACGGGGCAGCCGTTATGTCTATCTGCCGATCCGCTCCCTCACGGTTCGGTGCGAGGAGTGTCTTCCATGGTCAACAAGGTTCTGAGCTCAGTCCGTGATCTGCTTCCGAAGATCGCGGCCCGCGCTCAGAAGGTCGACGATTCGCGCAAGATCTCCGAACGGACCATCCGGGAGCTTTCCGAAGCCGGCGTCTTCTCCATGCTGGCGCCGAAGAGATATGGGGGCGCCGAGAGCGACCCGGTCCACTTCTACGAAGTGGTCAGGGCAATCTCCGCTGCCTGTGGTTCGACCGGTTGGGTCGCGTCGGTGGTGGGAGTGCACCCGTGGCATCTGGCGCTTTTCGACGACCAGGCACAGGCCGACGTGTGGGGAGAGGATCAGACGACGCTCATCTCGTCCGCGTACGCGCCGGTCGGTCGACTGACGGCGGTGGACGGTGGTTACGAACTGTCGGGCCAGTGGGGCTTCTCTTCCGGCTGTGATCACGCGAGTTGGGCATTGCTGGGCGCGATGGTGGTCGGGATGGACGGCCGGCCGGTCGATTTCATGACGGTGTTGGTGCCGCGTACGGATTACGAGATCCGAGATGTCTGGGATGTCGTGGGGATGCGCGGCACCGCGAGCAACGAGATCGTGGTCGACAAGGCCTTTGTGCCCGAGCACCGATTGAAGCGCAACTACGAGACCGCACAACTTCGCGGCCCAGGCCAAGCAGTCAATCCTGGTCCGCTGTACAAGCTTCCGTTCGGGAGTATCTTCACCTCGACGGTCGCGGCTCCGTGTGTGGGCATCGTCGCAGGTTGTTACGAGGGATACCTGGACGTGATGCGTGAGCGGGTCCGTCTGAGCTTGGGTGGTGGACGGTTCAGTGAGGACCAGTTCGCTCAGGTTGCCGTCGCGCGTGCGTCGTCGGAGATCGATGCCGCGATTCTGCAGATGGATCGCAATATCCGGGAGATGTACGAACTTGCTGTCGCCGGCAAGGAGCCTCCGCTCTCGATGAGGCTGCGCGCGCGTCGTGATCAGGTTCGCGCGACGGAACGTTCGGTGGAGGCGATCGACATGCTGTTCAAGACAGCAGGCGGGAACTCCCTCTCTCGTGGAAACCCGATCGAGCGTGCGTGGCGAGACGTTCATGCGGGCAGCGTTCACGTTGCCAACGAACCCGAGCGCGCGTTGGCGCTGTACGGCCGGGCGGCGTTCGGACTGCCGGTGGAGGACAACCTGATCTGACCGGTTGGCGCGCCGCCGAGTGGGGTATTTGCCTCTGGATGAGGGAAGTTCCGGCGCTGACCATCGGCTCGATCGTGGACATGGCGGGTGTCGCGCGGGCGAAAGTGATGCCGGCAGGCCGAAGCGGTGTCTTCGAGGAAGTCGGTGCGGGGGTCTCGCCGAGTTGGAATGTTTTCTGCAGCGACGATCGGATTGCCTTCACCGATTCCTTTTCCGTCGTGGGTGATCTCCGGTTGCGTATCGACCGCTCCGACCTCCGCGATCTCGGCGGGGGCGTGTCGTGGGCGCCGGCCACTTTGTACGAGCAAGACGGTTCGACGGCTGCCGTGTGCACTCGGTCCGCACTCACTGCCGTCGTGGCGCGGCTTGCTGCCGACGGACTGGAAGCTCGGGTGGGTCACGAGATCGAATTCACTCTTTTCGGTGATGCGTGCGACGGAGCGTGGTCGGCGTACGGGTTAGGTGCAGTCCTTCGCCGCGATGACTTCCTCAAGGACCTTCTGCGCAATGCCGAACGCGCACAACTTCATATCGAGCAAGTTCATGCGGAGTACGGACCGGATCAATTCGAGATCTCCATCGCTCCGGCAACTCCCGTTCAGGCCGCCGATCTTGTGGTGCTGGCCCGGATCTTGATCAGCCGCACTGCCAGAGCCCATGGATTGGCGGCATCGTTTTCACCGATACCTACGATCGGAGGTGCCGGGAACGGTGCACACCAGCACTTTTCGTTGATCTCAGGTGGGCGGCCCGTCTTCTCCGGTGGTGGTCAGGACTACGGGATGACCGACGAAGGATCATCAGCTTTGGGTGGAATCCTTTCTCACCTCACGGAATTCACGGCCGTCTTTGCTTCCTCGCCGCTCTCCGGCCTCAGGCTGCGTCCGGACAATTGGTCGGGGGCCTACGTCTGTTGGGGGCTCGAGAACCGGGAAGCGGCACTGAGGTTCTGCACGGAGTCACCGTCGAATCCACACGGCGCCAACGCCGAAGTCAAGATCATCGATCCATCGGCCAATCCGTATCTGGCCACCGCTGCGGTACTCGGTCTTTCGCAGATCGGTATCGACAATGCCGCGCCATTGCCGCCTGAAATCGTGGTGAACCCGTCGACTCTCACAGAGGCGGAACGTGATGAGCGCGGGGTGACCCGAGTCCCCACCGATCTCGGCGAGATCGTGCAGAAGTTCAACTCCTCCTCGGTGGCGAGGGAAATCTTCGGGCAGTCGATCATCGAAGCGATGGTGTCCGTGAAGGGAGCTGAGCAGGAGACGTTCTCCCAGATGGACGAGGCGACAACCGTCGAGAGGCTTCGATACACCTGGAGTTGAAGGGGTTGACGCTTAGGATCGTGAGTTCTATGTTTAAGTTATTCCTTAATTAAGGAGTTGCTTACATGGACGAGCGAAGTGGTCGACTCGATGCAGTGTTCAGCGCACTGGCCGATCCGACGAGGCGTGAAATGCTCTCTCGCCTGACGGATGGTTCGATGACCGTCGGTGAGCTGGCCGAGCCGTTCGAGATGAGTCGGCCCGCCATCTCGCAGCATTTGAAGGTGCTCGAGCGAGCCGGTCTCATCGAACGAACCGCCACCGCGCAATGGCGCACGTGCACCCTTCGCGCAGAGGGTCTCGACGACGCCAGCGCCTGGGTCGACGAACACCGGCGCGGTTGGAACGAACGCTTCGACCTCCTCGACGAGCGTCTACGTGAGCTGAAGCAACGTCGACCGAAGAAGGAGAAGGACAATGAGTGACCAGAATGCCGATGCCACCGCAGAATTCACCATCACCCGGATCTTCGATGCGCCGCGTGACCTTGTCTGGCAAGCGTGGACCGATCCCGACGAGGCGGCGCGGTGGTGGCACCCTGAGGGTGTCAGCAGCCCTCGGGAGCACGTCACGATCGACCCCAGAGTTGGCGGAACGTACCGCTACCTGATGATCAACGACGAGAATGGTGCCGAGTTTCCCACCGGTGGAACCTATCTCGAGGTCGACGAGCCGAAGAAGCTAGTCTTCACCTGGGGGAATCCAGGAGATTCGGTGGACACCGCGCCTCGAATCACGGTCACGCTCGCAGATCGGGGAGACAAGACCGAGATGACATTCCATCTGGTCGGGATCCCGGGTTTCAAGGGCGACGGCAACGTCTACGACGGGTGGGAATCCGCGTTCGAC